>CAYJQA010000092.1:8271-12176 GCA_964372065.1 uncultured Litorilinea sp. | reverse complement strand
CCCTGCATCTGCCCTTGAACCCGGCGACCTATCACATGATGGATGCCGCGGCCATCGCCAAGATGAAGCCGACGGCCACGCTCATCAACACGTCGCGCGGGGCGCTGGTGGACGAGCGGGCGTTGATTGACGCGCTCCAACAAGGGCGGCTGGCAGGGGCCGGGCTGGACACGCATGAACTGCTCGACGTATTTACCGACCGCATCCCGGCGGCGGCCCATCCGCTCAGCGGCATGGAAAACGTGATTCTGACGCCGCATGTCGCGGCCGGGTCGGTGCAGGCCGCCGAGGATATCCGCACCACGGCCATCGACAACATCGTGGACATTTTGAGCGGGTACTGGCCGCTGCCGGAGAACATCGTCAACCCGACCGTGGTACCGCGTTTTCCACTGGCGGCGCGGGCGTAACCGGCAGACCGCCGAAACGAACGCATTGACGTAGAATCAGCATACTGAACCTAGCAGTGGGACAAGAAGGAGCAGACAGACCAATATGTTTGAGCTAACCGACCGCGTAGCGATTGTGTCCGGCACCGCCAGCGGCATGGGACAGGCCATGGCCACGGTGTTCGCCGAGGCGGGTGCGCACGTTGTCTTGCTGGACGTGAACACGGTGGGTAACGAGGAAACGGCGCATGCGCTGTCCAAGCTGGGGCGGCGCGCCATTCCGGTGACGTGCGATGTGTCGAACTACGCACAGATCGATAACGTCTACGCACTGATTGACAAGGAGTTTGGCCGCGTCGACATTCTGGGCAATGTGGCCGGGAACGGCATCCAGAAGGCCGCCGAAGACATCACCATGGACGAGTTCGTGGGTGTCTTTCAGAGCCTTGTCTTTGGCCGCTACTACTCCACCCAGCAGGCCGGGCGGCGCATGTTGAAGCAGGGCAAAGGCAGCATCATCAGTATCGGCTCGATCTCCGGCGTCAGTTCGCTGGCGCGGCGGCAGTCGACCTATGGCATGGCGATGGCGGCGGTGATTCACATGACGCGCGAGTTGAGCACCGAGTGGAGCGGCCGCGGGGTGCGCGTCAACGCGATTCTGCCCGCTCAGGTCGTCAACAAGAACAACGGCCTGGAAGCGCGCATGGACCGCGAGCCGGAACTGCGGGAGACTTTCTTGCACGGCATCCCGACCGGCCGGTTCGGCGTGCCGGAGGATATCAAGGGCGTGGCGCTGTGGCTGGCCTCGGATGCGTCGTCGTGGATCACGGGGGCGATTATCCCGATGGACGGCGGGAACCTAGCCATGAACGCGGGCGGCGGGCTGATTGGCAAGCGAGGGCACAGTTTCGCGGTCTAGGCATTGTGAAGGCGGGGCCACAAGGCGCAAACTCACGGTCGCCGATCGACCGGCATTCTGGACTGTTGACATGACTGAGCAGAGGCTCAAGCCAGTAACCCAGCGAACCCTAAGCGACGAAGCGGCTGAACGCCTGCGAACGGCAATCCGCAATGGTTCTTTGCCGGCCGGAACGCGTCTCATCGAGGAGGAAATCGCCAAAGACTTAGAAGTCAGCCGGATACCTGTCCGCGAGGCCATTCAGCGGCTGGTCGAGGAAGGGCTGGTCAAGAAAGTGCCTCACCGCGGGGCCTTTGTGTACTTGCCGACGGCCAACGAAATCGAGGAGATCTCGTCGCTGCGTGTGGTGCTGGAGCAGTTCATCGTCGCGCGCGCCATCGCACGGTGGAAACCGGAGCATGAGGCGGCGTTGCGCCGAATTGTGGCGCAGATGCGGAGGGCAGCCGAGAAGCGGGACTTCCGGCAGCTCTATGAACAAGACTACGAGTTCCATCACAGGCTGTGGATGATTGCCGATCACGGCATTGTGTTGGAGGTTGTCGTGGGGCTGCGCTCGCGCATCAGCCGTTTTCTGTTTGAGGCGAACAGCGCGCTCACGGCGGAGCAGCTCTCCATGCACGTCGATTCGCACGCGCACCTGCTCGACATCATCAAGTCGGGCGACGTGGCCGCCGCACAGGCGGAAGTTGCCGGCCACGTCTTGGGCGCCAAGATACGCATTATGACCTACTGCCAACTGATGCCGGCGGTGGCCGAGTAGTTCCTATCCATTCAACCAATTTCGGGAGTATTCGTCAGCATGGAAACGACCGTCGTGATTGCGTACTCATTCGGCGATCTGACGATTGAGCGCGACATCCTGCAGACCTTGGGCGGGCGGGTGCTGGAGTTTCGTGGGACCGACACGCCGGAAGTGCGCCAGGCGCTCCGCACCGCCGACGCGCTGATGGTGACAACACATCCCGTGTCGAGCGACCTGATCGCGGGCATGGAGCGCTGCCGCATCATCAGCCGGGTGGGAACCGGGCTGGACGCCATTGACCTAGAGGCAGCCGCGGAGCAAGGCATTTGGGTAACGTACGTGGCGGACTATTCCATCGACGAGGTCTCTACTCATGCCATCTCACTGCTGCTGGTCTTGGCCCGCAGCCTGTCTCCGCTGCTGGCATCATCGCGCGCGGGCAAGTGGGACGGCAGCGGACTGGGAACGGTCTATCGGCTGAAGGACCAAGTACTCGGCATCTTAGGGTGCGGACGCATCGGCCAAGCGGTAGCGGCCAAGGGCCGTGGCTTGGGGCTGCGGTTGATTGGTCACGACCCCTACATGGACCCGCTGATCCTGCGCGGCCAGGGCATCGAGCCGGTCGACTTCGACACGCTGATGGAAGCGTCCGACTTTGTCTCGCTGCACTCGCCGCTGACGGCCGCGAACCGGCACATCATCAACGCGACGTCGCTGGCGAAGATGAAGCAGACGGCGTATGTGATCAACACGGCGCGCGGCCCGCTCATCGACGAAGCGGCGCTGTTAGCGGCCGTCCAGTCCGGGCAAATCGCGGGCGCGGCGCTGGACGTCCTCACCGTTGAGCCGCCCGCGCCGGATCACCCGCTCTTGCACGAGCCGCGCATCGTCATCACGCCGCATACGGCGTGGTATTCTGAGGCGGCCAAGGTGGATGTGCGCGTGCGCGGCGCAGAAGAGGTCGTGCGCGTGCTCAACGGTGAGCCGCCGCGCTTCCCGGCCAATCGCGTCGCCCGGCCGCGGTCTGTGGTATGATCGCGGCGGCTGCTCAGGCCCCAAAGCTGTCAGTCGTTACGGAAAATCGCCGGTTACCCGGCGCAAGCAACCTTTACGGAAGGAAATCTCAATGAAGCTCGTGACCTTTGTGCACAATGGTCAGACCCGCATCGGTGCGCTGCAATCCGGCGCGGCGGGCGAAAGCATCGTCGACCTCAATCGGGCGGACCCCACGCTGCCGGACAACATGCTCGACTTTCTGACGGCGGGTGAGGGTGCGCTGGTGCTGGCACGCCGCGCGATCGCCAATGTGCCGGCTGGGGCCGTGTTGGCGCGGGCGGCGGTCACGCTGAAAGCGCCCATCCCGCGGCCGGGCAAGATCATCTGCATCGGCCTGAACTATCGCGACCATGCCGCCGAATCCAACCAGGCCATCCCGGAATACCCCACGGTCTTTGCCAAGTACGCCAATACGGTGGTCGGGCCCGGCGAGGCCATTGTCCTGCCCAAGATCACCGAGAAGATCGATTATGAAGCCGAGTTCGCCTTTGTGATGGGGCGGACGGCGCGCAACGTGGCGGCGGCCGATGCGCTCAAGTACGTGGCCGGCTATGTAGCGTTCAACGACGTCAGCGCCCGCGCGTATCAGATGCGTACGAGCCAATGGACGGTGGGCAAGACCTTTGATACGTTCGGGCCGATGGGGCCGGCGCTGGTTACGGCGGACGAGATCCCCGACCCGCACGATCTGGACATTCAGTTGAGCATTGACGGCGAAGTCTTGCAAAAGTCCAACACGCGCAACCTGCGGTTGATAGAGGCCGACCAGGTGGCCACACCGGATTTGGCCCGATGGCTT
>CAYJQA010000092.1:0-8261 GCA_964372065.1 uncultured Litorilinea sp. | reverse complement strand
ACGCGCAGCCTGATCTTCTCGGTAAACGAGTTGATCGAGGACCTGACTTCGTACATGACGTTGGAACCGGGTGACCTGGTCTCGACGGGGACGCCGAGCGGCGTCGGCGGGGCGCGCACGCCTCAGCGTTGGCTGCGGGCCGGCGAAGTGGTGCGCGTGGAGATCGCCCGCATCGGCGTCTTGGAGAACCCGGTGGTGGCGGGGATCTAGGCGGCGGGGATCCCCTGCCGAGGGTCTGGCTGTACTCGACAGCGGCTCGTCTTGTGGACGGACTGGCGCGGCCGCCTGACCCAGCCCGTTGTGCGCGAGTTTGCTTTGGCAAAGCGCCGGTCACCGCGTGTCCGGCGCTTTTTGTCGCCTTGACAATGGTCTGCCCTATGATGTATACGCCAGTGGGCATTCTGTAACTTGCTGCGACCTACCCCGCTGCTGCCAGAACCCCCGCGTTGGTGATTTTCCCTTGCGCTCGTCGAGCAGGTATTGGACAGGAGTCCGGTCTATGCAACTTGCCCCTGGAGTCTACAGTCTTGGGGTTGCCAAAGGATTTGAGTCGCATGCATTCCTTGTCGACGGCGGCGATGGGCTGACGCTCATTGACACACTGTTTGACGCCGATGCACGTATCATCGTGGACCAGATCCATACGATCGGCCGCAGCCTGACGGACCTGAAGCACATCGTACTGACACACGCGCACCGCTCGCATTTGGGCGGACTGGCGGCGCTGAAACGGGCGAGCGGGGCCACCGTGTATAGCCACGGTTGGGAAGCCGATATCATCGCGGGCGAGCGGGCGGCGCAGCAGGTGTCATGGTGGCCGCAAGACCCGATCGTGACCTATCACTATCAGATCGGGAACAACCTAAATGTCTCCAGGCATCCGCCGTGCCGGGTCGACCAGATGGTGACGGACGGCGACACGGTGGGACCGTTGGTGGTGGTGCATACGCCCGGCCATACACCGGGCCATCTGGCGTTCTGGCTGCCGGAGCCGCGTATCCTGTTTTGTGGCGATGCCGTTGTGACGTCGCCCAGATTCATGGCCGGGTGGCCTGCGTTTGTGTTGAACAAGCGCCAACACGCGGCGTCGCTGGACAGAATGGCCGGATTTGACGCCGCCATTCTGGCCTTCGGGCACGGCGATCCGATCACCGAGGACGGGGCCGCGCGGCTGCGCGGGCTACTGAACTCCATGAAGAAGATCTGAAAGAGTAAAACGTGAGCGACAAGTTGCAGGGCAAGCTCGCGCTGGTCACCGGCGCGGGCACCGGAATTGGACGCGAGGTCGCGCTGGAGTTGGCGCGGCAAGGCGCGCAGGTTGTGCTGCACTATGCCAACAGCCACGCCGGCGCGGTCAGCGCCGTCGAGGAAGTCACGCAAGCCGGCGGCCGCGCCCTGGCGGTCCAGGCGGACTTGGGCGTGGCAGAGGAGTGCTTCCGGCTGGTCGACACGGCCGCGGATTTCCTCGGCGGGCTGGATATTCTGGTCAACAACGCGGGCATCACCGAAGTCTGGGACTTTGCGACGGTGACGCCCGCGCAGTTCGATATGCTGTACCACGTCAACGTGCGGGGCCAGTTCTTCTGTGCCCAACGCGCGGTCGCGCACATGCTCCGCCGCGGCAAGGGCGCGATCGTTAACATGACTTCGGTGCACGGCTTCGCCGGGATGCCGGGACATGCGGTCTATGCCGGGACCAAGGGCGCGATCATTGCCTGGACGCGCGAACTTGGGATCGAACTGGCGCCCAAGCAGATTCGCGTCAACGCCGTCGCGCCCGGCTGGGTCGAAGTGCCAAGCCACTATATGCGTTATGCGGATTACGACGTGCAGCAGGGTGGCAAGGAGATTCCCATCGGCCGCGTCGGCGCGCCGCTGGACATTGCCAAGGCGTGCGCGTTCCTGGCCTCGGATGACGCGGCCTTCATCGTGGGCGTAACGCTGTTGGTGGACGGCGGCAGCGTGGCGCTGATGTCGTTGGGGCGACCCCAGGTGACCGCCTAGCGGTGACCAGGGGCGCCTGTGGGGACGTACTGAGAAGGAGAGAGTGGACAATGATACGCGTACTTGCGTCCGGTGTGCTCGCAGTGGTGCTGGTATGCGTACTGCTGAGAACGACCGCGGGCCAGACGACTCCCCAACTGAGGCTGCTGAACCAGGCGGGCGAGGCGGTCACGCGCCTTACGGATGGCGATCATGTGCGGCTGGTGGTCGAGGCGCTGGACGCCGTGCAGGAGACGACGACGATCTCGTTCTATCTGGACGGCGGGGAGCAGCCAATCGGCGTCTGCCAAGTCCCGACAGGCCAGCGAGCCTGCCTTACCGGACCCATCGGCACACTAGGCTGGTATTGGGACGATCAGGGCCAGATTGTGCCCGAACGGACGATCTACGCCACCGCCCAACGCTTCGTCGCCGGGACCAAGGTCGGTGTACGGCCGCGGCCGGTGGTGATGGTCCACGGCTTTGGGTCGAACTACAGCGCCTGGAGCGACTACCTGGGGCCGGCGGGCTATCTGGCGCGGATTGGCTTGCCCGGTTACGCGGTCGGCGACGGGCAGGCGGCAGGGGCCATGCGAACCGGCGACCTGCTGCGGCCTAAGGCGACGACCAACACGATCGCGCAGAACGCGGCGGTCCTGGCGGAGTACATCGCCCAAGTGAAGGAGGAAACCGGCGCGGAACAGGTGGACCTGGTCGCGCACAGCATGGGCGGCCTCATCGCGCGCTACTATATCGACCGCCTGATGGAGCAGCCCGACGTAGCGCAGTTGATCATGCTGGGTACGCCCAACGGCGGGAGCGATTGCGCGCTGCTGCTGGGGGCGATCAACCTCTATGAGCCGGCGGCGCTGGAGTTACGGTCCGACTACGTACGCAGCGTGTTCAACGCGCAGATCACCGAGCGTAGCGGTGTGCCGTTCTACATGTTTGCCGGCACGCCCGTTCTGCCGCAACTGCTGTCGCCGTGTAGCCTGACCCCAAACGATCTTGTGGTGTCGTTGGAAAGCGCGTCGGCGATTCCGTCCGTGCTGGCGGAGGTGCCGATCCTGCACATCGAACTCAACTCCTCCGAAGAGTTGTTCGACGAATATGTGGCGCCGCTCCTGCGCAAGACGGCGGATGCATTCGCGGCGCGGGCCGCGGAGACTAGCCCGGCAAGTGCATCAGATACCGCGCCGGTGCAGTTCAGCCGGGTATTCACGGGCATGGTGCAGAGGGAGGCGGGAAGCGAGCATGTCATCCAGATTGACAGCAACGTCGCGGTGGCCAGCTTTGGGCTGTACGATCCGAGCCGATCGGTGACGGTGACTGTACATGGGGCCAGCGGCAACGTCATTGCGCTGGACGCGGCCAAGAACGGTCTGACCGTGATCGACGATCCGGCGTCGCTTCTGTATCTTGGCTACGGGTTCCAGAATCCGCGGCCGGGTCCGTGGCGAGTGACCGTGCAGGCGACGACTCGCACACCGCCCACGGGCGTCGAGTATGCGATCGTCGCGCATTATGTGGGCGGCGCGACGATTGCGGCGGCCCTGAGCAGCCATGTGCCGCGCGTGGGCGAGCGGGTGGCGCTCACGGCGACGCTGACGCTGGGTGGGGAACCGCTGCCGCCCGGCAGCGCGGAGGTGGTGCTGCATCATCCGGACGGTCACGTCGAGGCCATCGAGGTGGCCGCCGACGCGGCTGGGATTCTGGCGAGCGTGCAGCCGGAACAGCCCGGTATCTATGGGATTGATGTCAACCTGAGCAGCACAGCACCGGACGGCAACGGGGTGGAGCGCAGCACCTATCTGGCGTTTGAAGCGTTCGGCCAAGCGCCGCCCGCAAACCGGTAGGCGCGGCGAGCGGACTTAACGGGGGGCAGCCCACGCCAGGGCCGCCCCCCTTCCGTGTGCAGGGACCGGCACTGCAAATTCCAGCAGTTAGGCGTCCAGGGGGTCGCCCGTCAGGCTGTAATGGGCGTTGATCTCCGCCTGGTAGGTGGCGACCGTCCCGCTCAGGATCTCGTCCAGCGTCACGCGTCGTCCCAACATGGACGATTCCAACATGCCGAACGCGCAGGCCAGGTCGTGCAGCCCTTCGTCGCCGCTGGTCTCCGGGTCGCGGCCGGCCTGGATGGCGGCCAGCCAGTCCAACTGCTGTAGGGCAAACGAATCGGTTAGCCCCAGCGGGAAGAAGCGCTCACGTTCGTCGGCGCTCATGTTCTCTTGGAAGTGCTGCACAAGCGGGGTATGGTTGCCGCGCTGGTCGATCAAGTCGCCGCCCTTGATGCAACCTTCGCTGCCGTAGAACGCGGGCGTGCCGGTCAACTCCAACGGCTCACCGCGGCCACCCCAAGACCACACCAATTGACCGATGGCTTCGTTGGCGAAACCGGCGGTGGCGAAGTAGGTATCGTCCACGTTGGCCGTCACGGTCTCGCCGATCTGCCCGGCGGCGTCACGGCGGTAACGCTGCGGCTCAAAGGTGCGGGTGACGGCGCTGATCCACGCGACTTCGCCAAAGACGTAGCGCAGCAGATGGAAGTGGTGGACGCCGATGTCGATGGAGCCGCCGCCCCCGCCCAAGAGCTTGTGATGACGCCAGGGCGTATCGGCCACGACGACAGCGGGCGACCACAGTCCGCCTAGCGAACCGAGCAGCGCCATCTGCGGGTCGCCGATCAGCCCACGGCGCACAGCCCAGCCCGCGGCGCGCGTGAAGAGGCTGTTGCGTACATTTTCGAACGTGCCAAGCGTGAGCGCGGCGGCGCGGGCACGTTGGACCATCTGTTGGGCGGCGGCGACGGAGATGGCCAGCGGCTTTTGGGTGAGCAGATGCTTGCCGCGGCTGATGGCGGCGTCGGCGACCTGATGGTGCAGGGCCAGGGTGGTGAAATCGTTGACCGCGTCCACGACGTTGTCCGCGAGCATGGCGCGGTAGTCGGTGTAGACCTGCACGTCGACGTCGTCCTGGAAGTCGCTGAGGTAGGTGTGCGGGGCGGCCAGGGGATCGCCGGACTCCGGCGGCGTGACGGGCGGCCGCGGGGTGGGGCCTTCGCCCCCCCCCACAAACATGCGGGCGTCCCCGGCCTGCCCCGCCACAAGCGCCGTGATGCGGAAGTCGTCGATGCCGGCGTCGCGCAGCTTCTTGTAGCCCTGCAGGTGGGCGTTCAGAATGCGCCCACAGCCGACAATACCAATGCGAATCATGGCGTTACGCTCCTTGGGCTGCACTACCTAACGTGGGTGAGGATGGATGGGCACTTGATACGCGGCACACGCGCCGGTGGCGCGCCGCGTCTAGTCTGAATGCTCGGCCTTGGGCACCAGAATGTCGTCTTTGCCTGCCAGTCGCATGTGAGTACCTCGCATTTCACCAGTTGGCTGTTGGAATATGTGCCCGCATTGCCGTGACACGGTAATAGTAGTGTACGGCGCGATGTGGGCCAAGTGCGGCAAACGGTGTCTGAACGACTCACGACGACGCACCGGAACGGCGGGACGCGCGGCACAGTGCTCGCGAATGCCGGATTGGTTCGCTATGCTTGCGGGGCTTTGACACTGTCCGCGGGCATGGCTATACTGCCTGACTGGCGAAGCGGTCTCCTCTGCATGTCCGCTTCCACGCGACCCGCTGCAACGAACCGAACGGCCTACCACGTCACTCCGCACAGGGGCGCGGCGTTGGCACGCCTTTTGTTTCGGTTGCAAACGGCCGTACAGCACTCAAGGCAGGTCTTTCCCTGTACCCAGATTCGTGCTCAATCCACAAGGAGGACACAGTGTTATCGCGCGCAAAAACCTTACCACTCTGGATGTTGGCCCTACTGGTTGGGATTCTGGTGTTGGCGGCGGGCGGCTGTGCGCCGGTAGCTGCGCCGGCTGCTTCAGATGCCCCGGCTGCAGAAAGCGGCGCGGGCGGCAAAGTTGCGATTCGCCTGGCCTCCTATGGGCTGGGGGACGCCTGGAACGCCCAGTTGGAGAAGACGCTCGAAGGGTTTGAGGCGGAGAATCCCGGCATTGACGTGACCGTCGAGTTCCGCCCGATTGACGCGTACTGGGACAAGCTCCAGACCGAGTATGCCGGTTCGACGGCGCCCGACATTACCATCAACCAGATGAACTGGGTCGTACCGGGCGCGGCGCGCGGCATGTTCGTGGACCTCAAGCCGTTCATCGACCGTGACCAGATTGACATGAACGCCTACTTCTATCCGATGGAGCCGGAATGGGGCTGGCAGGGCGGCCTGTATGGCGGGCTGCTCTATGCCGGTGGGCAGGCGCTCTATGTGAATAAGGACTTGCTGGCTGCCGCGGGGGTGGAGATGCCGGCTGCGGGCTGGACGTGGGATGACTTGCTGCTGGCCGCGCAGCAGACCACGAACGCCGACGCCAATCAGTGGGGCGTCCACGTGGGCATCATCAACCCGCCGTACTGGGGCGCATCCTTTGTCCACGGCGCGGGCGGCGCTGTGCTGAACGAAACCATGGACAAGTGCGCGCTGACTTCGCCCGAGGCCCAGGCCGGGCTGCAATGGTTGGCCGACCTGATCTTCGTGCACAATGTCATGCCGTCGCCCTCGGCGCTGGCGGGGCAGGAAAATCCATTCCTGACGGGCAAGGTCGCGTTCTACTTCGGCGGCACGTGGGAGGAAGGCCAAATCCGCGAGGCCGGGTTTGACTGGGATTTCGCGCCCATGCCCACCAACCCGGACACGGGCATCGTCAATGTGCAGATGGGGTCCAACGCGTGGTCGGTCATCAGCACGAGCGCGCACCAGGAGGAAGCCTGGCAGGTGGTGAAGTATCTGATGGGTGAGGGCGGCCAGCGCGGGATGATGGCGAATGGCGTCCCCGGTCTGAAGAGCGTGGTCGAGAGCGAAGACTACCGCAAGCTGCATGAGCCGCAGAACATTGACATCGTCTGGCAGGACTTCGCCAATCACGGGCACGACTATTACCCCACGCCCGACACGGACGAATGGTGGTCGGCGGTCGGGCAGGAGCTGTCGGCCATCTGGTCCGGCGAGGCCAGCGTGGAGGAGGCGACCGGCCGTGCGTGCGCGGCGGTTGACGAGATCTTCGCCCGCCGCCCGGCCGAGTGGACGCGCTAACGCTCCGGCCACTGTGATTTTCGAGATCCGCGAGGGTATGGCTGTCCAGTTGGGGCGGTTGTGCCCTCGCGGCGAAGCTGCCGGGGTCACGGATTCCACACAATGACAATCACGACTGTCGCGCGCCGGGGCTCGCGGCTGGCGCGCCGCGAGGCCATCGAGGGCTACATCTGCATCGCCCCCTGGCTGCTCGGTCTGGTGGTCTTTACCATTGGGCCGATCGTCGCGTCTTTCTACCTGAGTATGACGAACTTCGAGGTGGTACGTCCGCCGGTCTTCGCCGGGTTGGAAAACTACCGCCGCCTGGTGAACGACCGTCTCTTCTGGCAGGCGCTGAAGGTGACGACGATCTACGTGGTCACAGCGGTGCCAATGGGGCTGGTCGTGTCGTTCGGGCTGGCCATGCTCATGAACCAGAAGGTGCGCTATATCAGTCTGTGGCGCACGATCTATTACATTCCCACTCTGGTCCCCGTGATCGCCAGCACCATGCTGTGGCTATGGATCTTCAATCCGGAGTTCGGGCTGCTGAACACGCTGCTGGCGTATGTGGGCATCGAGGGGCCGCTGTGGTTGGGCCACAGCCAATGGGCGCTGCCGTCGCTGATCCTCATGAGCTTGTGGTCGGCGGGCGGTCCGATGCTCATCTACCTGGCGGGCCTGCAGGGCATCCCTACGGACCTGTATGAAGCCGCCGAGGTGGACGGCGCGGGCGCGTGGGCCAGGTTCTGGGCGATCACCTTGCCGATGATGACGCCCGTGATCTTCTTCAACCTGGTGATCAACATGATCTATGCGTTCCAGGTGTTCGCACAACCCTTCATCATGACGCAGGGCGGGCCGCGCTATGCGACGCTCTTCTATGTGCTGTATCTGTATGACAACGCGTTCAAGTTCTTCCGCATGGGGTATGCGTCGGCGCTGGCGTGGATCCTGGGGCTTGTGATCCTGGCGTTGACCCTGGTCGTGGTACGTTCGGCGGCCGCGTGGGTCTACTATGAAGGCGAGGCGCGCGGACGATGAGCATGGCGCAAACACCCTCGACGCGTGACGCAGCGGGAGCACGGACGCCGGCGCAGCCGGTTGCGGTACGCCGCTCGCAGCGGTGGCTCGGCCAGGCGATCGTCTATGCGCTGATCGGCGCGGGCGCGCTGCTCATGCT
>CAYJQA010000091.1:0-12378 GCA_964372065.1 uncultured Litorilinea sp. | reverse complement strand
GAGCGAGATCTACAAGCTCCTCAACGAACTGGCGCGCCAGGGCAAGGCCATCATCATGATCTCGTCGGAACTGCCCGAAATTCTGCGGATGAGCCATCGCATCGTCGTCATGTGCGAGGGCCGTGTCACCGGCGAACTGACCGCGGCCGAGGCCACCCAGGAAGCCATTATGACCCTGGCGACCCAACGCACCGTCCTCACCGTCGCGGCTCAAAATGGTGGGCCGAATGGAACAGCAAAGGAAGCGCAACCCGCATGAGCACCCAAGTCGAAACCCAGACCGCCCCAGCCGCCGCCGAGCGGCGTTCGCTCTTTCGCTCGGACGCCACGCAAAAGCTGCTGGCGTTCGGCGGGCTGCTCGCCCTGTTTATCATCTTTTCCCTGGCGTCGCCCAACTTCTTCACCTTTGAAAACGTGAAAGGGATCCTGCTGGCGACCGCGGTCAACGGCATCTTGGCCCTGGGCGTCACCTACATCATCATCACCGGCGGCATTGACCTATCGGTGGGCACGGTGATGACGCTCTGCTCGGTCATGGCGGGCGTCTTTGTCACCTTTTGGGGTTTCCCGATTTGGGTGGGCGTGCTGGCGGGCTTAGGAACGGGCGCGCTGGCAGGCACGCTCAATGGGCTTGCCATCGCCAAGATGAAGATTCCGCCCTTCATCGCCACGCTGGGTATGATGATGATCGCCAAAGGGCTGGCGCTGGTCATCTCCGGGGCCAAGCCGATCTACTTCAACGACACGCCGGTCTTTCGCCAGATCGCGATGGGGTCGCTCATCGGCAGCGTGATCCCCGGTTTTGACATCCCTAACGCCGTGCTGGTCCTCTTTCTCGCCGCCATCATCGCCTATCTCGTCTTAGACAAGACCATCCTCGGTCGCTACTGTGTGGCGCTGGGCAGCAACGAAGAGGCGACGCGGCTCTCCGGCGTCAACGTGGATGCGTGGAAGACCGCCATCTATGCGTTGGGCGGCACTTTCTGTGGGCTGGCGGGCGTGATCATGGCCGCGCGCCTCAACTCGGCGCAGCCCGCGTTAGGCTCAGGCTATGAGCTGGACGCCATCGCTGCCGCCGTCATCGGCGGCACCTCCCTCTCCGGCGGTGAAGGCACCATCTTGGGGACCATTATCGGCGCGTTTATCATCTCCGTGCTGACCAATGGGCTGCGCATTCTCTCCGTGCCGCAGGAATGGCAGATGGTCGTCACCGGCGCGATCGTGATCCTGGCCGTCTACGGCGACATCATCCGCCGCCGCCAACAGGCATGACGTTGACTTGAGCACACCGGCCCGGACGTGAACGCGTCCGGGCCGGTTTTTTTTGTTGCGAACACCGGTATGGCAATCGGGTGGTGACATGAGATTATCTCCAACCGCCGGGAGGAAACACCGGCGAGAGGAGGAGCTCGCGAACGGAAAAGAGATGATCGGCCAACCCCAAGGCCATCGCGGGCGTGCGGGGTTGTGCATATGTACGAAGATAGGTTGGTAGAACTCAAAGACCGTGGCGTATACGAACTACCCGCAGCTCATGTCATCATTTGTGCGCACAAGGCATTGGAATACGGAGCGGCCGCCTTCCGTCACTTGCCCCGCTTGCGGTTGGCGTAGTAGCAGTAGTAGCGCTGCATCACCTGGCGCTTCACAGGTCGAGGCCTTTCCCGCGGGTCACGGTACGGATCCTCTGGGTTCGTGCGAACGCCGCCCTAGGGGGCGTGCCGTACCGCGTTGTCCGACTCGGGCAGCGTCGTCATGGGACCCAGCCCAAGGACGGGCGAAGGCCGGAACCCCTTGACGATGCAGTAGATGCTGAGCGACAGCTCCCAGAGGAACTCGGGGATCGTCGCGATGCCTTGCACGGCCCCGCCTCGCTCGATCGCATTGAACATGACGGCGATCCCAGTGGCCATGACGAGCGGACCGCCGATGAGACCGAGCATCGCCATGCCTCGCGGTACCAAGCCGGATCGGTACATCATGTACCCCAGGATCACTCCGTTCGCGAGACCCGCCATGAAGCCAGGACCCACCAGGAACGCCCGGTAGTAGGTCGCGACGAACGCCTCACCGAGAGCGGGGTCGGCCGCCGTGGCCTCCTGCCGCATCAGCAGGAACGACAGGGCGCTGACGATCCCGATCGCGATGAAGATGCCCTCGACGAGCCGGGCCGAGAGGTAGCCGACGGCGCCGATCTCGCTCTGGCGCTTGAGGACCGGGTACGCCACCACGGCGGTCGCGACGTTGGCGATGATGAGGAAGATCTCCAGCGTGGCGGCGGTCGCCACGCCTGGGGTGGGATCCGTACCGGTCCCGGTGATCAGGCTGGGGTCCTGCAGTATGCGGGCGTAGCCGATGAAGTATGCCGGGATCGAGGTGATGAACGTGGCCAGGAAGAACCAACCGAAGACTCGTCCGATCGTCTGGAGTCGATACGTGTGCCGTCCGTCGATGATCGTGGCTTCAGCCATCTCGGTCCTCCCCTCTCGTGTAAGTATTTTCGAAACACATAATCAATGTTTATCATACCACACTCTTCTTGAGGGTACAGGTAGCTCCACAAAACAGCGTGGATTGAACAAAAGAGGGTCATCTTGCACACTTCAAGTGCCAAACAAGAAGTGGAGCAGCAAGATGAACCCTCGGCACCGATTTTGCCCGAATGTGCATTGTCACGCCAGCGGTCGCATCGCACCCTGCGTCAGCCTTTGCCCGCGCCGCTGGGCAAAAAAGTACTAGCAGCGCTCGCCAGCCACGGCCTTGAGACTGGCCGATCACATGCTAAGCGTTACAGAACTCCTGCTCACGCCGGTCTACGCAGGCGGGGTATGAGATAATCTCACGTCACTACCGGCGGTTGACCCAACTGCGTAAGGTGAGTTATTCAGTGACTATGTCATGCACCCGCTGTGGTTAGGCCGACGCAAGTTGGTGTTGATAGGCATGAATCGCTAATCCACCGGTGACCGAGCCAAACAGATCGGAGAGCACCATTTCTGCACCAGGGAGTTCGCTCCGCAACAGTGCTTGAAATGCAGGAATGGAAGAAGAGCCACCCGTTGCCACCACGACGTCAATCTGCTCAGCTTTTAGGCCGGCCGCGGCAATCACTGCGCGGATACCAGCGCGCACCTCGGCTCGCCCCTGTCCAATCAAACGGTTAAATTCCTCGCGCGATAGTTCAGCCGCAGGTTGAATTTCCTCCAGTTGTAGCCTGATAGTGGACGTTAGCTGCTGTGAGAGTTCACATTTTGCCTGTTCGATTGCTTGAAAGAGGGCAAACCCATAGTTCTTGGTTGCCAGTGTCTCCAGGGCCTGGAAAGCCACGCGGTCATTACCATACTGGATTCCACGCCGGATAATCTGCAGGTTTTCAGGGCGAGTCAATGCGGGAATCGTCTGCCATTGGTCAAGCAATTCAGCCAGATGCTCAGGAAAGGCAATCGGCCCTCCATTAAAATTAACGTCAATCGCAGATTGTGTCCCAAAATAGGGGCCTACTTTACCGTGCATGATGGCGCTATCCAGATCGTCGCCACCGACAAGGACACCTACGGACGAAAGCACCTGTTGTTGCCCGGCGGCGCGCCCGCGCAGGACGGTTAAATCAAGGGTACCGCCCCCAAAGTCAAAGACCAAGAGGGTCTGATCTTGCGGCGAACGATTTACATAGTAGGTGGCGGCAGCGAGCGGCTCAGGCATAAAATCTATCTGGGTAAAGCCGGCCAGTTGCGCCGCGCGCCGTATCTTCTCCTCGGCAAGGCGATCTACCTCTTGATCGTGAGAGAATGTCACGGGTCGCCCAATGAGCACTTGTTGAACCGATTGGCCTAGCTGCTGCTCTGACCGTTGCCGCACCTGGCGTAAGATGAAGGCGATTAACTCTTCAATGGTGTAATACCTGCCGAATATCTTCGTCCCTTGATAAGCCGCTGATCTTAAGGCTGTCTTGATGGATTGCAGCAACCTGCCGCGAATCGCAACATCCTCATGGATTAGCACATCATAGATAATCGTGATGGGACCTCCTTGTTCCCCCGGCTCAAACCCCTGACTTGCTACGGTATTCTCAATCGTACCCACCACCTTCTCTTCGAGCACAACAGGGCGACCTGTGTCTTCACGCAGAAACATCTGGACCGCGTCAATGCCCAATCGCACGCGATGTTGATTGTCAACATAGATCATGGAACGCAAATTGTGTTCACTGGGGTTCAGGGGGTCGAGGGAAATGTATTCCAACTTGTTGCCGTCATAAACCGCAGCCGAGGTATTCGTCGTACCAAAATCAATACCAAGCCACATTGCGTGAACCCTCCTTCCACTCAATAGAGTGTTGACATTCAGACAATGATGGGTAAACCGCGCCATTGCGGCCTGACCTTGAGCAACCCGAACACCATTGTTCGAGCCTATGAGGGTAGCGGTTTTTGGGCAGCAAAAAACCGCCATATGGCTGGTTTATTTGGGAAAAATTTGTGTTATACTGAGGTTAGAAAGAGCAGTTCACCAAAAATCCTCGAAGTTTGCTCCCTACAGGGTTCAAAAAAGAAACGGCGGCGCAAGTGCAGAGATTGCACAGGGCCGCCGCATTCCCTATTGAATTATCAACTCACCTTACGCGGGCGAATGGCGTAAACTAACGTGCATGAACAACCACGAACGGCGGGGCATCAACAGTGACTTCTAGTTGAGTGCCTTTGGACCTATGACCGCCACGGGACTGGCCTCGGTCGTCAACGGCAGCATGAGCCATGACCAGGCGACCCGCTAATAGGTGGCAGTCTTTTCCGAAAAGGCCGCCACCTTACTCCTTGTTTCCGCGGCTCATGGCGTCAAGCGCTTCAGGTCGCGCGGGAAGAGCGTGGTCAGCCGCAGATTGGGCGCGCCGGTCAACTGCATCAGCAGCCGTTCCAGCCCGATGGCAAAACCGCCGTGTGGCGGCATCCCATAGCGAAACGCCTCCAGATAGGCGGCGAAGGGCGCTTCCGCCAGCCCGGCGCGGGCCAGCGCCGCCTGATAGTCCGCATAGCGGTGCAGCCGCTGTCCGCCCGTGACCAACTCCGTCCCGCGAAAGAGCAGGTCAAAAGAGTTGGAGAACTCCGGCCGCGCGGGGTCCGGGTGGGTGTAAAACGGGCGCTTCCGCATGGGGTAGCCGGTGACAAAGAGCAGGTCGCTGTTGAGTTCGGTCTGCGCCCACGCGCCCAACCACCGTTCGTCTTGGGGCGAAAGGTCCGGCTCGCCGCGCACATCGACGCCGTGCCGCCGCCAGATCAGCTCTTGGGCATCGCTGAAATGGATGTGGGGAATCTGCGCCGGCACGTGGGGCAGCGCCGCCTCCGCAAGCTCCAGTTCGCCGGCATAGTGAGCGGCGAGTTCGGCAAAGACGTGCTCCAGCACGTCACGCAGCAGCGCCATGACCGTGAAGTGGTCCTCGATGAAGCCAAACTCCACGTCCAGGCTCACATATTCGTTGATGTGGCGGATGGTGTCGTGCGGCTCGGCGCGGAAGACCGGTCCCACCTCAAAGACCCGCTCAAAGACGCCCACCATGATCTGCTTGTAGAACTGGGGACTCTGGGCCAGATACGCGGTGCGGCCAAAGTAATCCACGGCGAAGACGTTGGCCCCGCTTTCGGTAGCGGACGCGACCAGCTTGGGCGTCTGAATCTCGGTGAAACCGCGGGCATTCAAACCGCCGCGGAACGCGGCCATCACCCCCGCGGCCAGCCGGAACAGCGCCCGCCGCGCCGGGTGACGGTTGGCGACCACGGCATGGTCCAGCAGCGTGGGCAGCGCGGCATTGACCGCGCGCTTGCCGATGGTCAGCGGCGGCGCGGCGGTGACCGGGGTCTGGACGATAATCGTGGGGTTGGCAATCTCGACGCCGCCGGGAGCCTGGGGCGCAAGGCGCGCCTCGCCTTCTACCACGACTACCGTTTCGGCCAGCAGGTTGGCCGCCAGCAGCGGCGCCAGCACCGCGGCGTCCTCGGCCACGACTTGGACGGTCCCCCAGCCGTCGCGCACAATCAAGAAGCTGATGCCGCCCAGCTTACGCAGCGCATGGAGCCACCCTTGCACACGGATGCGTGTACCGGCGTGCTGCGCGACCTCGACGGTGCGCGTGCGGGTCAATGGAGTAGTCGTCGCCTGTATCATCATTCCCCCTTCGCGGCCTAGCGGCCCGGAAAACCTGCGGAAAACGAAAAGCCCCCGTCCTCTTGGAGGACGAGGGCCGAAGCCACATCGTGGTGCCACCACCATTTGCGCGCTCGCAGCACGCCTTCACCGGTTCGCCGCAGTCATGCCGCGCGGTTAAACCGTAACGCGTTAACGGGCGTCATCCGGAGCCGGCTACTAGCGGCGCGTTCACCGGTCGGCTCAGGGGTGTCACAGTTTGGGCGATACGGCGATGCTCACACCGGCCATCGCTCGCTGGGCATATCGGCGTCCCAAACTGCATTTCCCCGTCTGCGCCATTGGCAATCTTCGATTGAGGGCGACTCTAGCACAGGCCGCCGGGTATGTCAAG
Organism: uncultured Litorilinea sp.; assembly: GCA_964372065.1. Taxonomy (GTDB): domain Bacteria; phylum Chloroflexota; class Anaerolineae; order Caldilineales; family Caldilineaceae; genus QEUY01. The sequence goes on along the minus strand of CAYJQA010000091.1, from coordinate 5,846 downwards.
CGTCGCGCGTTAACCTCAAACGGACCGGCGTCGCCCTGCTCCGCGCCGTGCGTTACCGCCAGGGGTCGAAGAACGCGATCGTTTCGCTGGTCATGTTCCACAGCCGCTCGACGTCCGCCAGCGCCTGCGGGAATTTCTCGGCGTCCCACGGCTGGCCGACAAAGGTATAGACCGTGTCGCCCACCAAAATCTGCGCGTTGCGCTGCCGCCACGGGCCGCCGGTGAAATCGAAGAACACGGCCGGGTAGCCGCCGATGGTCGTTTGCGTCACCGAGGCGGGGTCGATCTGGTCGCCTAAGGGTTGCATAGCCTGTTCCGGCGTGATGCCGACCAACGGGTAGCTGGCGACGGTGATCGACACGCGCAGGTTCTCGAAACCCTCAAAGTCGCCCAGGTCCGGCCCGCCTTTGATCGCGACGGAAAATTCAGGGTCGGGTGCGAAATCCGTGGGGTGCAGGAAGCAATAGCCGTGATTGAGGTTGAGCGCCAGCTTGCCGTCGGTCGTTTCGGTCGGGCATACGTCCGCCGCGCGCACGACCGTCCGCGTGTTCTGCGGCGGGAAGAAGACAATCGACTGCGTGACCGTCTCCCAAGCCAGCGTGGCCTCCTCCGTCAGTTCGGGCACGGCCCCCGGCTGCGGCAGGACCGTAATCTGATACTTGGCCCCGTTGGCGACCAGGAACGCGCCGCGTTGGGGGCCCATCGCGGGCAGGTCGTTCACGATCACGGCCGGCTGCCCGCCAATGGTGGTGGACTCTTGCGGCAGCGTCATCCCCGGCAGGTTGAGCGTGAGCCAGGTCGCCGCGTACTGGGCGCTGTCCAGCCCATCCGCGGGGCCGTTATAGGCCACGGCCAAGTTGACGGCAGCCGACTCTATCGCATTGGGGTCCGCGACCGCGCCGACCAGATGGAACACTTCGTCGGGCCGGACCACATCCTCGCTCAAGGTTAGACTGGACGGGTAGAGCGCGCAAAAGCCGTTCTCCACGCTCACATAGAGGATCGTGCCCGCCGTCGCCGCCGGACACAGCGCCGCCGGATCGGGCGCGGGCGCTGCCGCCGGGGTCGTCGCCGCGGGCTGCACCGGCGTCGCCGGGACTTCCGTGGGCGCGGCAACCGGCGCTTCGGGCACGACCGTGGCGACCGGCGGGACCGATGTGGGCGCGGGCGGTTGGCTCGGCGACGCGCCGCCGCACCCGGCCAACAGTGCAAAACCAACCAGCAGGCTAAACAGACTTCCGGATCGTATCATCTCAACCAATCTCTCTGTATTGTCTTTGTCTTTACCGAAATTTGCGCCGGTGCGTCACCGGCCGCCTGGGATCATCCGCAACCAAATCGGCGACGCGCCGGAACACATGCCAGCTTAGACGCTGCGATCCCCGTCGTTGTTCCTCAGACTTGGGCGGCTGCGCTACTCTTGCCTGTCGGTTTGACCGCCGCGCCGCGTCCCACTACAATCTTTCCAAGACCAGAGCATCCAGACCTCACTCGCCGCGGTCATCATCACCGGAGAAACCCGCCATGCCCCATCGTCTCCGCGCCGGCGCCGCGCGCCGCGACATCACCCCGCCGCCCGGTCTTGATCTCACCGGCTTCATCGCCCGCACCAACCCCAGCGACGGCGTGCGCGACCCGCTCTACGCCCGCGCCCTGGTGCTGGACGACGACGACCATCAGGTCGCGCTGGTGAGCTGCGACGTGATCGGCTTCGACGCCGCTTTTGTGGAAGATGCCCGCGCCCGCATTACCTTGGAAACCGGCATCGCCGGGGCGCAAGTGCTGTTGGCAGGGACGCACACCCACGGCGGCCCGGCCACCATGGCGCTGCAAGACTGCGGCGCGCCCGACCCGGCCTATCTCGCCAGTCTCCAGGAACACATCGCCCAGGTCGTCCTCCAAGCGCAGGCCAACCTACAACCCGCCACGCTCTACGCCGCGCCCAAGGGGCTCCCGGTCGAATCCGCCGCGGGCGTCCATAACCGGCGCACACCGGGCGAAGTCATTGACCCCGCCGTGGAGTTGCTGCGGCTGGACAATGCCGACGGCCAGCCCATCGCCGCGGTCGTCAACTATGCCTGCCATCCCACCACCTTGTTTTGGGACAACCGGCGCATCACCGCCGACTATCCCGGTTTGGTCTGCGCCCGCATCGAGGCAGCCACCGGCGCGGTCGCGCTCTTTCTGACGGGCGCGATCGGCGATGTGGGGCCGGTGACGCGCGGCGAAGATAGCCTGGCGACCGTGGGCGACGCCGTCGCCGCGGCGGCGCTGACGGCCCTGCCCACGCTAACGCCCGTGGCCGACCCGGAGATCGACACCGCGGGTGAAGTGCTGCTCCTGCCACTGTTGCCGCTGCCCAGCCTGGGCGACTTTGTGGCGCTGTACCGCGAGTACCAAGACGCCGCGCTGGCAGCCGAGGCGGAACAGCGCGCCGATGCCGCCAAGGCGCAATGGGCGCTCTATCACTGGGCCGAACGCATGATCGACCGCACCAAGGACCGGCTCCTTGCGCCCACGGTCAACGCCGAGGTGCAGATGATCCGTCTCGGCGACGTGGCGATTGTGGGCGTGCCGGGCGAGTTATTTGTCGAACTGGGGCTGCAAATCAAAACGCAGGGCCGCGGCCGCCAGATAATGGTGTGCGGCTATGCCAACAACAACATCGGCTATATCCCGGCGCGCCGCGCCTATCCCAAAGGCGGCTATGAAATCGCCGAGGCGTACAAGTATTACGGCTATCCCGCGGCGCTGGCCCCCAAGGCGGGCGAGCAGATCGTCGCCGCGGTCGTCGCCATGACGGAACTGGCGTGACGGCTAGCCGATTGACGTAGGACATGCGCGGCATTATCCTGAGCTTCGGGAACAAGCTAGTGCAGCTGCACAAAAGGAGGCGACGGTGACCGGCGATCCCAAAGTTAGTCTCGGACAAGCGAAACGCGACATCGCCGAACTAGTCAACCGCGTGGCCTATGCCGGGGAACGGATTGTCCTCACGTCACACGGGAAACCAAAGGCCGCGTTGGTCAGCCTGAAGGATTACGAGCGGCTCACACGGCTCAAAGGGTTGGGTGTTGACGCCTGGCAGACTTGGCTGGCGGAGAGTGAGCAGCTCAACCAAGAGATCCTCAAACGGCGCGGCGGCAAGGGATTCCTCGCCTGCGGCTCGGCATGACAAGCTTCCGCTATACCACACCAAGGAGCGATCTATGCAGCATGACGCATTTCTGTATCAAGGCGCGCGGACGAGCCAGATCAGCTTTCCGCTGGGCGGCATCGGTTCGGGCGCGATTGGGCTGGCGGGCAATGGCCGCCTGATTGACTGGGAGATCTTCAACCGGCCCAACAAGGGGAGCGTCAACGGCTTCTCGCACTTTGCCATCCGCGCCGAGCGCGACGGCGAAGTGCTGGCCGCGCGCATCCTGCACGGCGACCTGCACCCGCCCTATCAAGGCGAGCTAACGGGCCGCCGCTTCTCGTCCTTTGGCTGGGGACCGCGCCGCGAATACCTCACCGGGCTGCCCCACTTCCAGAGCGTGGACTTCCACGGCCAGTTCCCGCTGGCAAAGCTGACCTACCACGACGCGAGCTTTCCCGGCCAGGTCACGCTGCAAGCCTTCAACCCCTTCATCCCCACCAACGACCGCGATTCCAGCATCCCGGCGGCCTTCTTCGAGTTTGCCGTCACCAACCCCACCGATGCGCCGCTGACCTATACGGTGGTGGGCGTGCTGGCGAATCCGTTGCCCGCCAACAACGTCAACCAGGTCGAGCGCCACGACTGGGGCCATGCGCTGCATCTGACCAGCGACAGCCTGAGCCGCGAGGCCACCGGCTATGGCGACCTGACGCTGGCGACCGACGCCGGTCTGGCCCAAGACGCCCAGGTAAGCTACCAGCAATACTGGTTCCGCGGCGCGTGGTTCGACAACCTGGAAGTCTACTGGCACGACCTGATGACGCCCGGCCTCTTCAAGAACCGCACCTATGACCAGCCCGGCGCGGCCAACGAAGGCTTGCTCGCCGTCCATATCCCCGTCGCCGCCAAACAGACGCGCACGGTGCGCTTTGTCATGGCGTGGAGCTTCCCCAACTGCGAGAACTACTGGAAGCCCGCCGACCCGAGCCGCGGCAACTGGCGCAACTACTATGCCTCGGTCTGGCCCGATTCCCAGGCGAGCGCGGCCTATGCCCTGGGCGAATGGGACCGGCTGGCGGGCGAGACGCAGCGCTTCCACGATGCCCTCTTCGCGTCCGACCTGCCCATTGTGGCGCTGGATGCGGTCTCGGCCAACCTGGCTATCCTCAAGTCGCCCACGGTGTTGCGGCTGGCGGACGGCACGTTCTACGGCTGGGAAGGCTGTCACCCCGACGAAGGCTGCTGCGAAGGCTCGTGTACGCATGTATGGAACTATGCTCAGGCGTTGCCCTTCCTCTTCCCCAAGCTGGAACGCTCCATGCGCGAAGCGGATTACAAGTATAACCTGCGCGCCGACGGCGGTATGCCCTTCCGGCTGCAACTGCCCATCGGCAGCGGTGTGTGGGACTTCCGCCCCTGCGCCGACGGCCAGTTTGGCGGCGTGATGAAGACCTATCGCGACTGGAAGATCGGCGGCGACACCGAATGGCTGCGTAAGCTCTGGCCCGCGGTCAAGGCGTCGGTGGAATTCGCCTGGAGTCCGCACAACATCGACCGCTGGGACCCCGACAAGACCGGCGTACTCTGGGGCCGCCAGCATCACACGCTGGACATGGAGCTATTCGGCCCCAACTCGTGGCTGACCAGCATGTACCTGGGCGCGCTCAAGGCCGCGGCCGCGATGGCCGACGCCCTGGGCGAAGCCGAGACCGCAACCGAGTACCGCGCCATCTTCGCGCGCGGCAAGGAGTGGGTCGACGCCAACCTCTTTAACGGCGAATACTATTACCAGAAGATCGACCTCAACGACCGCAAGATCATCGAAGCCTTTGCCGACGACACCGTGATCGGCGGCGGCACGGCCCTGGCCGCCTACTGGACCGCCGAACACAACGAGATCAAGTACCAGATCGCCGAAGGCAGCAGCATTGACCAAGTGCTGGGCCAATGGCACGCCAGCCTCTATGGTCTGGGCGACATCCTGGACCCGGACCAGGTGCTCAAGGCCAGCGCCGCCATCTACAACTACAACTTCATCCCGCGCATGGGCGACGTCTATAACCCCTGCCGCATCTACTGTCTCAACGATGAGGGCGGCTTGGTCATCTGCGCCTGGCCCGGCGGCAGCCAGAAGCCGGTCATCCCCGCGCCCTATTCGCAGGAGACCATGAACGGCTTCGAGTATTCCGCGGCCATCCACATGATCATGAACGGGTTGGTGGATGCGGGGATGGAATGCGTGGCCGCGGTGCGCCAACGCTATGACGGCGAACGCCGCAACCCCTGGAACGAGTTCGAGTGCGGCTCCAACTATGCGCGGTCCATGGCCGCCTATGCGCTACTCAACGCGTTCAGCGGCTTCGAGTTCGACTTGACCCAGGGCAAGGTCGGCTTCAACCCGCTCCAATGGCAGGACGGCCGCTTCCGCTGCTTCTGGTCGCTGGAACCGGGCTGGGGCGAATTTGTGGCCGGGCCGGGCTACGCCGAAGTGCGCGTGCTCTACGGCAGCCTGGAGCTAAAGGTGCTGCGCTTGCCCTATGTGGCGGAGCGCACCATCCGCCGCGTCACGCTGGGCGATCAGCCCGCCGACTATTCGCGCGTGGGCGACGAGGTCCACTTTACGCAACCCGTGCGGATCGCCGCAGGCCAAACGCTGCGCGTGGCTGTGGCGTAAGCACGCCGCGGCCCCCGGCCCACCCAGACCCCC
>CAYJQA010000090.1:10643-12418 GCA_964372065.1 uncultured Litorilinea sp. | reverse complement strand
CCCTCGACCCACTGCGCTAGACCATCAACGTAATCTGGCCGCGCAGCGACTTGATGCGGTCGGCCAATTCTGGTTGCCCGTTCTCGCGCATCTCGGCCTCAATCGGCTTCAACGCCTCGACGAACTCACGCGTCAGCAGGTTCCGGTTGTCCTTGAGCAGTTGCCGGGTCGTCGCCTCGTCGGTCGCGGTCAGCAGTTGGTTGAGCAGCTTGAGATCAGCCGGCATATCCTCTTGCAGAATCTTCACGGCCTCTTCGTAAATGGCGCGCAGTCGCCGCACGGCCGCCGTCACCTTAGCCCGTTCCGCCTGCTGTAAGTTCGCCGCCAGCAGGCTGAGGAACGAATCGTCAATCTCCTCGGCGCGTTCCCGCATCATTGCGGCCGGATCATTGGCCTGGAGGATCTCTTGCAGGAAAGACTGCGCCTGCTGCGCTTCGGCCTGCTGCGCCTGCTGCTGGCGCGCCGCCAACTGCTCCTGGATCTGCAAGATGAACTGGCGCAGTTCCTCTAGCTTCTTGCGCGCGTCGCCCTGTGCGCCGCCAATGCGCTCCGACAGCGTCATCAAGAACTGATAGTCGAAGACCTGCCCGGCCGCGACCGCCAGTGTGCCGACCAATTGCTGACCGTCTTCGGCCTGCCACGCCTCGATCACCAGGTCGGCCAGTGCTTCCCGGTCCATGTTCGGCGTGATCTTGGCGATGAAGCCGCGCACGCGTTCTTGTTGCGCACGGACGGCCTTGCCCACCTCAGTCTTGCCCAGCAAGCTCTCACGCAGTTTTAGGATCTGCGCCAACTCGCCGTTCTGCGCCTGATTGCGGGCCATCATCACAATCTGGTCCAACAGCGCAAAGAACTCGCGATCCACCAACCCCGCGCTCCGCTCCAGTGCGATATCCAGCGCCTTATCGTCGTTTGCCAGCGTGAGCAGCCGCTGCAGCAGCGCCGATTGGTCGCGCTGGCGGCGTAGCATCTCCGGCGTCACACCCTCAAACTCCCACATCTTCTCCATAAACCGCTGCCAGTCCACATACTGGGTCGGCTGCAGCATATAGCCTTTGCGCTCGTTGGCCGGGATCTGGCGCATCAAGGCTTGCGTCAGATCGCCGATAGCCTTCTGCCGCGTCAGGTCGTCGCGCCCGCTGTCTATGGGCACGTAGACCCCCAGAAAGGCGTGTCCCGGGTCATGCACCATGAGCGGCGCGCCCAACGGCCCGCCGGCGCCGCAGGTGGGGCACACACCCATGTTCACCTGCCCACTCAGCAGCGGCCCACGCAGCTCCGGGTTGGCCCCCAGGTCGATAATCGTAAAGACCGGCACGACATAAGGATTGCCGCACGACGGGCAGCGGATCTGCGCGCCGCGTGGCGGAAAGCGCAGGTCCGCGCCGGGTTGACCACGGCCGGCGGCCGCGCGCCCTTGTTGCGCCGCGGCGGGTGCTTCCGGCGTAGCCGCGGCCGGGGCTTCCGCCTGGGCTTCCTTTTTGGGGGTCGTGAACCCCTTCGGCAGTTCGATCTTTGACTCTTCTTGGGGCTTTTTGTCTTGGCCGGGCAACAGGATACCGCTCATTGCTATTCCTTAATCACTGGCGACATTTGCGGGAATATAGTGAGGCATTGTACCCCACATCCGGCCCACCTCCCAACCAAACGCCCCGGTCGGTGATCTGACCGCGAATTGACACCGCTCACCGCCGCAACCTATAATGCCGTGGGCAAGGCGTTCCGTTCTCAGGGTCCACCATCCCGGCCGCGCCCGCGTACCATCTCCGCCGCCA
>CAYJQA010000090.1:2813-10633 GCA_964372065.1 uncultured Litorilinea sp. | reverse complement strand
GGGTTACTGCGACCATGTTGCCGGCTGTCGTCAAGGCTTGTATCGACCGCGCGCTGCCCGATGAGCTGATGCAGGCCTCCATGCAGCGCGCCGTCGAAGAAAACGCGACCAATGCCCCGGCCATCAATCGCCGCATGTTGCCGCCGGGCGTCCAGCCGGATGTGCCGCGCCTCTTCTTGGCCGCCATCACCGGCAAGCTGTGGCAGCCGGGGCGTACCCTGCGCGTCCGCTTTCTGGATGGCGACCCCCAGGTCCACGAGCGTATCCCGCCCTTCGCCCAGCTTTGGAGCCAGTACGCCAACCTGAACTTCGCCTTTACCGACGACGCCGACGCCGAGATTCGCATTTCGTTTCAGAATCAAGGTTCCTGGTCCTACGTCGGCACCGACGCGCTCGTCATCCCGCTGGGCCAACCGACCATGAACTTCGGCTGGCTGACGCGCGCCACGCCCAACGACGAATACGGCCGCGTCGTCACCCACGAGTTTGGGCACGCCCTCGGCTTCATCCACGAGCACCAGAATCCGGCCACCGACATCCCCTGGGACAAAGAAGCCGTCTACAGCTTCTATGCCGGGCCGCCGAATTTCTGGACCCGCGAACAAGTCGACGTCAACCTGTTCACCCGCTACAGCGCCGACATCACCCAGTTCTCCGACTTCGACCCCGCGTCGATCATGCTCTATCCCATCCCCAACGAGTTCACCATCGGCGACTTCGAGGTCGGCTGGAACAAAGAGCCTTCCGCGACCGACAAGCGTTTCAGCGCCAGCGTCTATCCTATCGAAAGCCGCCAAACCAATGACATCGTGGTGGACGATCTGCCTGTGGAGGCAAGCATCGGCCATTTCGGCGAGATCGATACCTTTGCCTTTGCCGCTCCCGCGCCCGGCGCCTATCGGCTGGAGACGCAGGGTAACACGGACTTGGTCATGTCCCTCTTTGGGCCGAACACTACGACCCTGCCCATCGCCATCGACGACGGCAGCGCGCACCGCGGGAGCGCCCGCATCGTCGCCACGCTGCGGCCGGGCTACTACACGGTACGCATCCGGCATTGCAGCCCCGTGGGCGTCGGCCACTATCGCATCGGTGTCTACTCGGCTCACAACAAGTCGGCGAACGGGCCGGGCTGACCGTATGCCCGCCGCCCACATCGCCGCCTGCGTAGACCGTTACTTGCCGGGCGCTGACCCATTGGCTTTCCGCGACCCGGCGCGGCGGCTGGTTGCGCAGCGCAGCAAGCTCTGGCCCGCCCATCAGCGCGTGATCCATGTCCGCTTCCTGGGCGGCGACCCCGCGCTCCACCAGCGTATCGCCGGCCACGCTCAAGAATGGTCCGCCCATGCCGCTGTCGCCTTTGTCTTCGACGACGACCCCCACGCGGCCATCCGCATCGGCTTCGACCCCGGCCCCTCGTGGTCCTATCTCGGGACCGATGCCCTTGACGCCGCGATCGGGCACGACCAAGCCACCATGAACCTGGGTTGGCTCACCGCCGCCACCTCCGCCGCCGAAGTGCGCCGCGTCGTCCTCCACGAATTCGGCCACGTCCTCGGCCTCATCCACGAGCACCAGAACCCCACCGCCGCCATCCCCTGGGATCGCGAAGCGGTCTATGCCTTCTATGGCGGCTGGCCCAACTTCTGGGATCGGGCCAAAGTTGACCGCAACGTCTTCGAGTTGTACAGTCGCGAGTTGGTCCAGGGCAGCGATTTTGACCCGGACTCGATCATGCTCTATCCTATCCCACCCGCACTTACCGGCGGGCGCTTCAGCGCCGGGTGGAACAACCAATTGTCGGACCTGGACCGCGCCCATATTCGTCTCCTCTACCCGCCTGCGGGCGCATGAGACGCACACATCCCTATGCGACGACTCTTCACACTCACTTGTCTGTTCGTCATCGCCACGTTTGCCCTGGTGTGGCCGGCCCCGGCCACGCACGCGCAAAGCGCGCCGCCCATCGTCTATCGCAACTTCAACACCGATCTGACCCTGGACGCCAACGGCCATCTGCATGTCCGCATGGTGCAGCAATTGGCCTTTGACGGGAACTTCAGTTCGGCCTTCTTTGACATCCCAACTGCCTACACCGCAGGCATCGACGATGTGCAGGTGTGGCGCGCCGCGACCGCCGCCGACGACCTCAATCTCACCTCGCCCACGCTCGTCCCGGTCACGCCCGATTCGCTCGTGGATCGGGGCGATGTCGTCGCCGTCGAGTGGAGCTACCCCACCACGCAGCCGGGCGACGTCCGCCTGTTCGTCATCGAATACACCGCCCATAGCGTGGTCTGGGTCTACCCCGACCGCGACATGGTGCGCTGGCAGGCGGTCAACCCCGACCGCAGCGGCCTGACCGTCGAGAACAGCACCGTCACTCTCACGCTGCCGCTGGAAGTTCCGCTCGACAAAGTGCGCCCCAGCGCCGATCCCGCCGCGACCATCACCACGACCGGCAACACGGTGACGTTCACCGCGCCCGTGGCCCTGCCGGACGGTCTCGCCTTCACGGTGCAGGCCGATTTCCCGCACGGCCTGCTCGGCCTGTCCGCCCTGGACTGGCAGGCCGACGCCGACCACGCCAGCCTGGACGTGCACCTGGATCGCGCCGACAGCGCCATCACCGTCGAAGCAAACGGCGACCTGCTTGTCCGCGAGACGACCGACTTCACCGTAGTCGATGGGGCGCTGCACTATGGCTTCCTCAGCCGCAGTCTGCTCTATGCCGACGCCATCACCGTCGAAGAGGTACGCATCAACGGCGAGTTGCTCACCGCGGGCAGTCTGCCCTGTCATGGCTGTTTCACGGTCACGCAGGTCCCCCGTCCCGCCGACTGGGTCTATCTAGACCGGTCGAACGGCGCGATGGTCGTGCAGGAGGACAACGCCGGTCGCGTGGATATGGACTGGACCCTGGCCGCGCCGCTCCCCAGCGGTGAGGCCGGCCACTTGGTCGTCACCTACCGCGTCAAGGGTGCGCTCCGCATCGCACCCGACAGCCAACTGCTTTCCTGGCAGGTGCTCCCTGACCTCGGATCGCCCGTCCCCATCGCCACCATGCGCCTCACCCTGCCCCGCGGTGTGCAGCCGGACGCCGTCACTGTCGAAGGCCCGCCCGATCAAGGGCCGGGCCAGACCGATTCCGACACAACCTTATCCTATCGTTTCGACGGGCCGGTCTATCCCGGCGGTTGGCAGATCGCCGTCACGCTCCCTGCCGGTGCGACGACCGCGCCGGTCCCGGCCTGGCAGGCGGACGTGGAGCGCGTACACGCCGAGGTGGACGCCGCGGCCGTCGCGCGGGCGCGCCAAACGCTCATACAGCGCGTCCTCGGCGTGCTGGCCCTGGTCGGCGCGGGCCTCACGGGCGTCCTCAGTTGGTTCCGCTGGGGACGCCGTCGCGTGCGAGAAACGCTGGGCGGCTTCATCAGCGAACCGCCGTCCCTGCTCTCCCCCGCCGTCGTCGAATTCCTGGTGGACCGCAAAGCGACCGAAAAAGGCGTCCTGGGGGCCATCTTCCACCTGGCCGTCTTGGGCCTGCTGGAGATCGACACCGACGGCGGCATCCGCTTGCGCCGCACGCGCCAGGAGCCGCTCGGCCCGCGCGCCAAGGTCCCGGTCCCCGGCGGCGGCACACCGATCCTTGCCGAACACCTGCGCCTGCTCCACGATAACGTGTTGTGGCCCTCACTCAAGGCCGACGCCTGGACAAGTCTGGATGCGCTGGCCCCCGCGCTCCGCGCGAAGCTGCCCGAAATCTACGCTCAACTCTCGCGCGACATCCAGCAGGAGTTTATCACCGTGCCCGGCGGTCGCCGGATGACCGCCGCCGCGCCCGCCCTCTGGGTCACCATCACCGCGGCCGTCGTCGGCGGCAATCTGCTCGGGGCCTTTGGTCTGGGCACGGCCTTCCTACTCAGCATCGGCGCGGGCTTCCTCATCATGATCTTCGGCAGCGGCGCGTCGGGCCAGTCCGGCAAATACGCGGCCAGCGCCGAACAAGAGGCCGACCAGTGGCGACGCTTCCGCACCTACTTAAGCGATATCAAGCGTTACGGCGACCAGGGCGAAGCCCAGGCGATCCTGGACCGCTATTTCGGTTACGCCATCGCCTTCGGCATCGTCGACATGGTCTTGGCCCAGGTCGCCGCGACCAACGTCCGTCCGCCGGTCTGGGCCTCCACTACTGCCCGTGACCGGGATCGCGACCACTGGCCACGGCAGGAGCAGCGCCCGGCCTGGATGCGCCCGCGTCCGGCGGCCACCACGCCACAGCCCGCGCCCGAACCAGCGCCCGCCGGCCCCGCCGTCACCATCCCGTCCTTCGCCCAGATGTCGGCCCAACTGGGCGACAACCTGCGCCGCGCCAGCACAGATATGGGCGCACTGCTGCGGACCGCGGCCGGTGACGCCGATGGCGCGCCGCGCACCGTTGTCTTGGACAGCCGGCTTCAGCGACGTGAGATGACCTGGGAGCCGGGCCAACCGGTCGGCAAGGTGCTCGACGACCTGCTGCACCAGGGTGTCAGTGACGCGCGCGCCATCCAGACGCGCGAGGCCGACCGCCGCCGTCAAGAAGCGGCAGCCCGCGCGGCGTCGCGCAGCGCCTCGTCAAGCAGCGGCAGCAGCGGCGGTTCGTCGCGCGCCAGCGGCGGCTTTGGCAGCCGCTCCAGTTCGAGTAGTTACAGTCGTAGTAGTTCCAGCCGCAGCAGTAGCAGCAGTTCCAGTCGCAGCAGTTCAAGCGGTAGCAGCAGCTCCAGCCGCAGCGGCGGCGGTGGACGCAGCGGTTTCCGCTAAATCGCAACCGGCCGGTGTGGCCTACACCCGCCCGGCCACCATGGTGGGAGGTTCACCCATGTCCCGGACCCGTTCCGGTCACGAGTACATCAGCCCCGACGTGCGCAGCCAGCCGGGTTTTCCGGCCTTCCGCATCAACGCCGCGGCGCGCCGTCTGCAGTGGAATGAGAACCCATTCGATTTTCCAGCCGAACTCAAGGAAGAAGTCTTGCAGCGCCTAGCCAAGACGACTTGGTCGCGCTATCCCATCAGCTTCCGCGCCCTGGACCTCATGGACGCCGTCGCCCACGCCTATGGCCTCAGCAGCGACATGGTCGTCATCGGCAACGGTTCCAGCGACATCCTGCGCATCGTCATCTCCGCCGTGTTGCAGCCCGGCGACCACATGGTCGTACCGACGCCCACGTTCGGCAGCTACAGGCGTCATGCCAGGCTGCTAGGCGCGACCGCACACGAAATCGCGCTCGACCCGGAACGCGACTTCGCCCTGCCGGTGGACGAAATCCTCGCCGCCGCCGCCCACCATGCGGCCAAGTTGATCGTCGTGTGTGCGCCCAATAACCCCACCGGGACCGCCTACCCGGTCGCGCAGTTGGAGCGGATCGTGGCCGAGAGCGACGCCCTGGTCCTGATCGACGAAGCCTACGCCGAGTTTGCCGGCCAGGATCTCGTTGGCCTCCTAGCCAAGTATGACAACCTGGTCCTGGCGCGCACCTTCTCCAAAGCCTACGCGATGGCCGGCGTGCGGGTCGGGTACGGCTTGGCCGCGCCTGCCGTCGCCGCTGAACTCCAGAAGTTGGTCAGCACCTTCACGCTCAGCCCGTTCAGCGAAATGACCGCCATCGTCGCGTTGGAGAATCGGGACGCGTTCCGGCGTGCCATCGAGTACGTCGCCGCCGAGCGCCGCCGTCTGGCCGAGGAGCTGGCCGCGCTGCCCGACGTGCGCGTCTTCCCCAGCGTCACCAACTTCGTGCTGAGCCGGCTGGACCGGCCTGCCGCGCAGGCAGCCGCGTTCATGCTCCAGCGCCACGCGGTGCTGGTTAGCGATCTGCGCGATCAACCTGGCTATGCGGACTACCTGCGGATCAGTGTGGGGATGCGCGAGGCAAACGATGCGGCCCTGGCCGGTCTGCGGGAATACCTCACCGCGGTCTAGCGACTGGTCTGCGTGACGCGCCAGAACTGCCCGACGGTCACAAAGAGGATCGCCCCCAGTCCGGCATAGATGGTCGTCAGTCCAAACGCGCCCGCCAGCGAATAGGCGATCAGCGGCCCCAGTGCGGACCCGGCATCCGACGCCGTCGTAAAGACGCCCACCACCGCGTGCGGTCGCGGCGACCCGACCGCCACGCCGGTCGCTGCCGCGCTCATGACGATGTGCAGCGAGCCGTCGCCGATGAGCATAACGAACAGACAGAAGATAGCCGCCAGCGGCGGCGCGGTCAGCGCGCCCGTCACCGCCACCGCCTGCAAGACGACGACGGCCAGCGCCGTGTTGGCCTGCCCGATCCGGTCTGACAGCGCCCCGACTAACGGCCCCAGGGCCAGATCGGTCATCCAGCGTACCCCGTGGAGCAAGCCCGTCAGCGTCGCCACGCCGAGCATCACGGCGACCTGTCCATCCGCGCCGCCGACGCGCTGGCTCACAAACAGCGCCGTGGTCGACACGACAACGCCGCTAAAGAGGTACTCAAAGAAGCCCGCTATTGTCAGCCACCGGCCCGCGGGCAGCGCCCACATGAACCGCCATCCCGGTTGCGCCGAAACCGCCGCCGGTGCGTGATGTGCCCGGGGCGCGACCTCCGGCGGCCAACGCACAATCCAACCCAGCGGCAGCGCCAGCAGTGCCGACCCCATCGCCATGCCCACTGCCGCGCCATAGCCAAAGCGGTCGTACAGCAGGCCCCCGGCGAGCACACTGATCGCACTCCCCAGCCGCACCAGCCCCCACAACAGGCCGGTTAGCTGCCCTTTCTGCGCGGCATCGCCGGTCCACACGGCTTGATACCCCGCCTGGCGCAGACCGGACCACGCCACGCCCCACAGCATCCGCGCCGCCAGGAAGACGGCCACCCCCAGCCCCGCATTGTAGAGCAGCGTAGCCAGCAGCCCGATCGCCAGCGCGCCGAAGAACGGGCCCTTAGCGCCGAAGCGCTCAAAAACGCGGCTGGCCCAACCGTTGGACAACAGCCGCACCAACCGGTTCACGCTCAACAGCACGCCGACCATGGGCAGGGCAATCCCCAGCGCCGGCGCGGCCAGTGGCAGGATGCTGTAGAGCAGCGAATCCCCCATGATCGACAGCCCGATGCAAGACCCCACCGCCGCCACCAGACGCCCACCGGTCCACACCCCTGCGCCCGTCGCCCTCACCTGCTCCGAACTCTGCGCCGTCATCATCACCCTTTGATAGCTGTTGCACTGGAAAGTAGACCGGAACGGCGCATCAGCGCGCCCAGTACGATGGCACGAACTCGCGCACACCCGGCGCGACCTCGCCCAGGTCCGTACGTCGCGCGCTCATCGGGGCTACCACGTGCGGGCGTGGCGCACGCAAGTACGTCCGCGCCTGCTCGTACCCGATCTGGATGAGCTCGTCCACATTGCCGAACTCGTCAAAGTTCTGCGCCGTGGGCGCTTGCAGCATCACATGATGCAGGTCGATGGTGTGGTCCGCGCGCGCCCGCGCCAAGTCCTCCAGCAGCGACTGCGCCATCATCGTGGTCAGTGTGTGATTGGCGACCTCCACCACGCCCTTGGGTGGCCGCAGTGGGTCGCCCTTGTACCCGGCGTTGAGGACGTAGACCTGGGTCGCCCCCTTGTCCATCGCCACGCTGGCCGCCGCATTCGCCAGCACCCCGCCGTCCACCAACTGCAAGCCGTGATACGCCACGGGCGGATGCAGGACAGGAATCGTCGCGCTCGCCACAATCGCATCCAGCAACGGCGTGCGCCGGTCTTCGCCAAAGATGAACAGGCGCGAACTCAACAGGTCAACCGTCGCTACGTACAGGGGC
>CAYJQA010000090.1:0-2803 GCA_964372065.1 uncultured Litorilinea sp. | reverse complement strand
ATTCGCGGGTAGCCCCAGCCGGATCATGCGCCGCAACCCATCGTTGGCATATAGGCTGTTTTCGCCCCGGAGAAAGCGCCAGGCCGCGGTCACGATGTTGCCCGGATAAACGACCTGTCGCGTCACAGTCTTCCAGTGGACGCGCATGATCTGTAATGTCTCCGGGCTGAGTCCCTGCGCCGCGACCAGCGCCGCGTTGATCGCCCCCGCCGATGTGCCAACCAGAAAGCGCGGCACGATCCCGGCCTCGATGATCGCGGCCATCGCCCCGACCTGCAGCGGCCCACGTGCGCCCGCCCCGCTCAACACCATTGCGATCATGCGTCCTCCTCTCCACCAGACATATCCGCCGCGGCCCCGGCCACCACGACGACGTACTCGCCGCGCAGCGTCTCCTTGCTCAGTTCACCGATCAGCGATGACAGCGATCCGCGCCGCACGTCTTCATACAGCTTGGTCATGTCGTTGGCGACGGCCGCGGCCCGGTCGCCCATGACGGCCAGCGCGTCCTCCAAGAACCCGATCAGACGATACGGGCTTTCGTAGTAGATGAGCGTATGGGGAGCATCCCGATCCACTTCAAGAAAATGCCGGCGCTGTCCCGATTTGCGCGGCGGAAACCCACGAAACGTAAAGCTGTGTACGGCCAGTCCGGATAGCACCAGCGCCATGACCAGCGCCGACGCGCCGGGAATCATCGTCACCTTGACCGGTGCGCCTTCCGCCTGGCTCGCCAGCACCGCCCGCACCACCGCAAACCCGGGGTCCGACACGCCCGGCGTGCCCGCGTCCGTCACCACGGCCACGCTGCGGCCCTCGGTGAGCAGCTTGACAAGGCCCACCGCCGACTGGCGTTCGTTGTGCTCATGAAACGCCAACTGGGGCCGCTCAATGTCGAAATGCTTGAGCAGCCGCCCCGTCTTGCGCGTGTCCTCGCTGGCGACGAAATCCACGCCGCGCAGCGTTTCCAACGCCCGCAACGAGATATCGCCCAAATTGCCGATGGGCGTCGCCACGAGATAGAGCGTTCCCGGCTCGATCTCCATCCTGCCCCTATCTAGGCCGTCAGCGTGCCCTTGGTGCTTGGCACATCCTGCCGCCGCGCGTCGATCTGCGTCGCCGCGTCCAGGCTGCGCGCCAATGCCTTGAAGAGCGCCTCGACCTTGTGATGGTCGTTGCGCCCATACAGCACCTGCGCATGCAGGTTCATCCTGGCGTGCAGCGCCAGGCTCTCAAAGAGGTGAAAGACCAGGTCCGTCCCCAGTCCCCCCACGCGCGGCGTGGCGAACTCGGCCTCGAACACACAGTAGGGCCGCCCGCCTAGGTCCACCACCACGCGCGCCAGCGTCTCGTCCATCGGCACATAAGCGTGTGCCGTCCGCACAATCCCGCGCCGGTCACCCAGCGCCTGGTCAATCGCCTTGCCGAGACAGATGAAGGTATCCTCGGCGGTGTGATGCTCGTCGATGTGTAGATCTCCCACCGTCTTAACGCTCAGGTCGAACAGCCCATGCCCGGCCAGCAACGTCAGCATGTGGTCCAGGAAACCGATCCCCGTATCCACGTCCGCCAGACCGCGACCGTCGAGATTCAACGACAGCGTAACGGTCGTTTCGCGCGTTGCCCGTTCCACCTGCGCCGTGCGTGCCGCGGTCATGGCTGCTTGAAGCGCAACGCGCGCCCTGGCAGCGGGTCGGGCAGCACCGCGACCGGCTCCCCGTCGCGGATAATGGGCGTCCCGTTCACCAGCACATGCTCCACGCCCTCCGCATAGCGGTGCGGGTCACTGTACGTCGCCCGGTCGCGCACGGTCCCGGCGTCGAAGACCACCAGGTCCGCCCACCAACCTTCGCGTACTTGCCCGCGCTCCACCAGCCCAAACCGCTGCGCCGGATAGCCGCTGAGCTTGTAGACCGCGTCTTCCAGGCTCATCCAGGCCTTCTATCGCACATTCGGCCACAGCAGCCGCGCCGCCGAGCCGTACTGCCGCGGGTGGATTGCCCCATCCTCGTGATAGATGCCGTCGGTTCCCATCATATAGCGATCATGGCACAGGAACGGCCGGATCAGGTCGTCATCGCCCAGCCGCATGACCAACAGCACCGCCAGGTTTTCTTCGATCAGCAGATCGCACAGCGCATCCGCCGGCGTGCCGCCCACTTCGGCCACATAGTCCGACAGGAACTTGCCCTGGTGCTGGCTGTTTTCCTTGCTAGGCAGCCACGCAATATGCGTCGCCGACAGGTCCACGTGGCGCAGGTTCTCGCCCATCTGGGCGCGCACGTCGGCCCGCTTGAGGTGCGCCAGCACACCCAACGGCCCCTGCTCCCACACGTCATACGGCAGCCAGTAGTTAAGCATGGTGGAGCCGGGCAAATAGGGATACACGTCAAACGAGAAGTCCACCTCGTTGACGGCCACCGTGTCAATATAGCGAATGATCTCTTCCGATGCTTCCGGCGACGTGCCCTTGAGGTGCGAAATATGTACCGGCACACCTGCCCGCCGTCCGATTTCGACGGCTTCCTTCAGCGCGGGCATCGTCCCGCGCTTATAGCGCATGTGCGTCACATACAGTCCCTGGCTCGCCGCCAGCGGCGCACACGCTTCGGCCAGTTCCGTGGTCGAGGCAAACCACTGCGCGATGTAGTCCATCCCGGTGGATAGCCCCACCGCGCCCGCGTCCATGCCTTTTTCCACTTCCGCCACGATTTGGCGCATCTGATAGTCGTCCGGCACGGCCCGCCCATACCCCGCCGCCAGCACGCGCACATTCGCATACGGCACGTGGGTGATGCTGTTC
>CAYJQA010000089.1:12012-12444 GCA_964372065.1 uncultured Litorilinea sp. | reverse complement strand
CGTCCACGGTCATCATCGGCTCTTGGTCCTGCGTCTTGGCTCCGGCGGCGCGGCGCTCAGTGAGCACGTTGCCGGGGTGGAGCATACTGCACACCACATTGTGGGCGCGGCCCTCCAGCGCAATGGACTTGGTCAGGCCGACCAGGCCGTGCTTGGTGGCGTTGTAGGGCGCGGCATTGGGCCGGCACATCTGCGCCGAGATGCTGCCGATGTTGATGATGCGCCCGCCGCCCTGGCGCTTCATGATGGGCATGGCCTCGCGCGCGCAGAGGAACGGCCCGGTGAGATTCACGGCCAGGACCTTTTGCCAGGTGGCCAGCGATAGCTCCTCGAACGGGCCGCCGTCGAACGCGCCGGAGTTGTTGATGAGCACGTCCACGCGGCCTAATTCGCGCATGGCGCGGGCGAAGAGCGCCCTGACCTGATCCTCGT
>CAYJQA010000089.1:6108-12002 GCA_964372065.1 uncultured Litorilinea sp. | reverse complement strand
GGTACATCACCTCGTGCGTGACGGCCCTTGGCACGACCAGCACGGGTACGCCGAACGCGGCCACCTCGGCGGCGGTCGCCTCCAAGTTGGCCGCATTGCGCGACGCCAGGATCAGCGGCGCGCCTTCCCTGGCAAAGGCGCGGGCAATGCCTTTGCCGATGCCGGTGCCCGCGCCCGTGAGCACAGTGACTTTACCTTCAAGCTGCCCCATATGTCTGTCTCCCTGGTGTGTGGCGTCTAGGGCCTAGGCCGAACGTCTAGGCCGGGATCGCGTCGAGTTCGGCGACCTCAGCATCGCTAAGGACGAGGTCCACCGCGGCGAGGTTGTCGGTGGCGTGTTCGAGGTCGCTGGTTTTGGGGATGGTGATGACCATTGGCTGGCGGAGCAGCCATTGAATGGCGACCTGGGCGGGCGTCACATCCTGGCGAATGGCGATGGACTTCACGACGCGGTTGCTCAGGACGTTGTCTTTGAGCGGCGAATAGGCGGTCAGGACGATACCTTCCTGCTGGCAGAAGGCCAGCACGCCGTCACGCTGCGGGTCACGCTGGAGCAGGTTATAGTGCACCTGATTGGTCATGATGGGACCTTGCGACAGGCGCATAGATTCCTGCATCTGCGCCACGCTGAAGTTGCTGACCCCGACGCGCTTGATGCGACCGTCGGCCAAGAGCGCGTTGATGCCCTGGAAGGTCTCGGCCAGCGGGATTCTGTCGTTCGGCCAGTGGAGCAGATAGAGGTCAATGCTGCTGATGTCGAGACGGCGCAGGCTGCCTTCGGCGGCGTGGATGACATCCTGGGCGCGGAAGTGATCGGGTGACACCTTGGTCGTGACAAAGACATCCTCGCGTGGGAAGCTCTTGATGGCCTGCCCGACCAGGTCTTCGCTGTGACCACGGCCATAGGATTCGGCGGTGTCGAGATGGGTGTAGCCCAGCGCGATCAGGCGGCGCAGGGTGGCCAGGTCTTCTTCGTCACGGCTGTAGTCGGAGGTGTTGCCGCCGCCGTAGGTCCATGTCCCGAGTCCCAGGACAGGTAACGGCGTGCCGTCGAGCAGGGTAATGGTCTTCACGGTGGTTCCTTTCGCGTAGGGGGAGGCCGGAGCCGGCTTCCAGGCTAGAACTTGGGCTGCAAGGTGATCGTGACCGGGTCACTACCTTGGAGGAAGTCGAAGTCGACGCCCTGCGGCGCTTGGTTGACGTGACGCAAGTAGAGCTGCCCATAGCCGCGGCGATAGGCGGCTGCGGGCGGCTGCCAGGCGGCGCGGCGGCGCGCCAGCTCGTCCTCGGCGACGTGCAGATGTAGCCGGCGGTTGGCGACATCCAGCTCGATTTCGTCGCCGTCCTGCACCAGCGCCAATGGGCCGCCGATGGCGCTTTCGGGCGCGACGTGCAGCACGATGGTTCCATACGCAGTGCCGCTCATGCGCGCATCCGAGATGCGAACCATGTCGCGGACTCCCTGCTTGAGCAGTTTTTCCGGGATGGGCAGGTTGCCGATCTCCGGCATGCCCGGACCGCCGACCGGGCCGCTGTTCTGGAGAACCAGCACGCTGTCGGGCGTGACGGGCAGGTCGGGCGCATTGATGCGGGCGCGCAGGTCGTCCACGTCGCGGAAGACAACGGCGCGGCCGCGGTGCTGCATGAGCGCGGGCGGCGCCGCGCTGTGCTTGATCACCGCGCCGTCGGGCGCGAGGTTGCCGCGCAGGATAGCGAGACCGCCTTCGGGCTGGAGCGGGGCTTTCAGCGAGCAGATGACGTCCGCATTCTGCACGTCTGCGCCAGCCACGTTTTCGGCCAGGGTGCGACCGGTGACGGTGAGCGCGTCACCGTGGAGCAGCGGCAGCAGTTCGTGCAGCACCGCGGGGATGCCGCCCGCATAGTGCAGGTCCTCCATCTGGTATTTGCCGCTGGGGCGGACATTGGCGATGACCGGCGTGCGCCGGCTGATGGCGTCGAACAAGTCGAGCGGCAGATTGATGCCCAGGCGACCGGCGATGGCGGGCAGGTGGACGACGCCGTTGGTGCTGCCGCCCAGCGCGCACAGTAGCGTGATGGCGTTCTCGAACGCGTCGCGCGTGAGGATTTGCGACATGCGTGTGCCGGCGCGCGCCAGTTCCACGATGGCGCGGCCCGTATGCTCGGCGAGGCGCGTGCGGTGGCTGTCCACGGCGGGTGTAGCGCCGGTTCCGGGCAGGCCGATGCCCAGCGCCTCCAGCAGCGCGTTCATGGTCGAGGCCGTGCCCATGACCATACAGTGACCCTTGCTGCGGAAGACGGCGTCTTCGGCCAAGCGGTAGGTCTCATCGGTGAGCGTACCAGCCTGGTGCTCGGTGGTCATGCGCCGGCAGTCGGTACACGCGCCGAGTATCTCGCCGCGGAAGTGACCGTTGAGCGCGGGGCCGCCGGAGAGCGCAATGGTAGGCACATCGGCGCTGGCCGCGCCCATGAGCGCGGCGGGCGTGGTCTTGTCACAGTTGACCAGCAGCACCACACCGTCCAGCGGCTGGCCGCGGATCATCTGCTCGGTATCCAACGCGGCCAAGTTGCGCCACAGCATGGAGCTTGGGTTGAGGTAGATTTCGCCCAGCGAAATGGTGGGGAACTCCAACGGGAAGCCGCCCGCCTGCCAGACGCCGCGCTTGACGGCTTCCGCCAGTTCGCGCAGGTGACTGTTGCAGTTGTTGATCTCGCTGTAGGTGTTGCAGATGCCGATGAGCGGCCGCGCCATGTCGGCGTCGTCGAAGCCCATTGCCTTGGTGAAGGCGCGATGGGTGAAGCCGGCGACATGGGGTTCGGCGAAGAAACTCGGCCCGCGCAAGGGACGGTCGGTAGGGTCGGTCATGGTCAGCCTCAGACGTTCCAGTTGGGCAACCTGCCCAAAGCGGTGCGATGGGCGCTAGTACGCGTCGATGCGATTGTCGCGGATGTAGTCGAAGTTGATGTCTTGCCCCAAGCCGGGGTCCGGCGACACATGGACGAAGCCCTGGTCATCGATGGGGTCGTCGCGCTGGTTGAGCCAGGCCGGGACCTGTTCATAGTCCACGAAGGGATGCAGCAGCCCGCGCTCATAGTACTCGCCGGGGAAGCCCATGGCGCAGAGGACGTGCAGATTACCAACGCCGCCGCCGTGGACTTCCATGCGCATGCCAAAGGACTCGGAGAGGTGGGCGGTCTTGAGCAGCGGTGTGATTCCGCCGACATCGCCGACGCCGCCGCGCACCAGGTCACAGGCCCCCGCCTTGATCCACTCGGCGCGGGTGAACATCTTGCCTTCGGCGGTTTCCGGTCCACAAATGGGCAGCAGCGTGTTCTGGCAGAGCCAGACATAGGACGACATGCTGTGCTCGTCCATCGGCTCTTCCATCCAGTAATAATCGAGCTTCTCCAGCTCGCGGGCGAGGTAGAGCGCTTCTTCCCGGCTGTAGTAATGGAACGGGTCGAGCATGAGCGGCATATTGGGGCCGACCGCTTCCCGGACGGCGGCGCAGGCGGCCACGTCGCGCTTGACGTTGGGTGCGCCTTCGTAGGGCGGCTGCCAGGTGTGCAGCTTGAAAGACGGATAGCCGCGCTCCTTGGCCCACAGCGCAAAGTTGGCGTAGTCGGTGGGCGTCGCCAGGCCGCCGGGCAGGTCGTCGCCGCACATGGTGCTGGCGTAGGCGGGAACCTTGTCGCGGGTCGCGCCGATGAGCTTGTGGACCGGCAGACCCACGGCGCGCCCGGCCAGGTCCCAGAGCGCCAGATCGGTGGTGGTCATGACGCGGTCAACCAGCGTGGCGAGGTTGAGGCGCTGGCGCTCCTTGAGTTGATGCCACATGCGTTCGCGATAGTGCGGGTCCTGGCCGACCAGAATCGGCTTGACCAGGTTCTCCAGGGTAGCCTTGCCGATGCTGCCAAAGGCGTAGCCGGGGACGCCCTCGTCGGTGTGGATGGTGACCAGCGACTGGCTGGCGTCATGTTCGGGGCCGGGGTGGCCGTGGCCCTCCGAGTCGCGCACGACATTGCTGCGATAGCGGAAGGTCTCAACCGTCACGTTGGTGATCTTCATGCGATGGCTCCTGGGGTGGATTAGGCGGATTCGGGATAGCGTTGAGTTTGCGACCAGGTGAAGCGCGGCCGATAGCCGAAGGCCGCCTCGGCCCGGGCCGTGCTGAGCGGCGAGCGGCGGCCGGGCAGCTCGGCGCGGACCGCGGTCGCGCTTCCAAAGTGGGCGCGGACGAGATCCGCGGTGGGCTGCGCCAGGACAACCTCCGCGCCGGTGATGTTGTAGGGGCCGGGCGCGGCGCCGGGTGATTCCAGCGCAAGGCGGCAGGCCGTCGCGGCGTCGCGGGCGTCGGTACGGGTCCAGAGCAGCGCCGCGCCGCCGGCCGGGTCCGCGGCCAGGGCGTCGATCTCCGGGCCGATCTCCTGGGGCAGGCGGACGCCCATAAAGCGGAACGAATAGATTGCCAGGCCGCGCATGCGGATGAAGTACGCGGCGGCCTGCTCGGCGGCGCACTTCGCCAACGCATAGCTGTTAACCGGGCGCAGGGGGTGGTCTTCATCCACCGGCGCATAGACGGGCGGCGCGCCGGCGAAACCGTAGACCTGGGCGCTGGAGGCGTAGACGATGCGGCGGATGCCGAGATCGGCGCACGCCTGGAACATGGTATAAGCGCCGCGCACGTTGTCGCCGTAGGTACGGGTATCGGGGACCATGCCGGCATTGGGCCAAGCGCCCAAGTGGACGACAGCCTCGGCCTGGGTATAGGCCAGCGCGCCGTAGACGGCGCCGGCGTCGGTCAGATCGGCGCGCAGGAAATGGCCGGGCAGCGTGGGCGCGGGCGCAAGGTCGACGTTGGTGACCGCATGTCCGGCCGCGGCCAAGTCAGCCACGACGTAGCGACCAATCCGGCCGCTGCCACCCGTGACAAGCACGTTCATGGCGGGCGTTCGCTCTCTAGGTTGGTGGGGAGCATCTGCCGTGAGACAGGCGCAGGCGATGTGATGCGTGTCGTGGGGCGCAACGCCAGATGTCCACTAGCGATTCCAATGAACCTATTATTGCTTGGGCGTGTCTGGCCTGTCAATTCGTGGCGGGGAGGGACTTCTCGGCGCGGCGGCGGGGCTAATCGGCGAGCAAGCGCGTGCGGCAGAACTGCCGGTTGGCGAGGATGAACAGCGCGGCGTCGGCCAACATGAGGACCGGCGCGACGGTCAACGGGGTGGGCAAAATCGGCAGTCCACGCGCGAGGTTTGGTAGGAAGGCGAGACTGAGATGGAGTAGGAGGGCAACGCCGCCAACCAATGCAAAGGCAATGACCAGCAGCATCATGCTCACCGACATATAGGCGCGGCGTACCGTGGCGGCGTGGAGCGAGACGGAGATGCCCACACAGGCGGTGAAGAAGGCGACGAGCAGCCCTAGGCCCAGACTGGCCCCGGCCAACGCGGGTGTATACAGGAGGGGCGCGGATGACGCGGTCAGATTGACGACCATGAGGCCGACCAGCATAAGGATGGCGGAGCCGAGCCAGCCGAACGCGGTGGCTGCGATGCTTTTGCCGGTGAGGATGGCGCGTACCGGCAGGCGCGTCGCCAGCAGCGGTTCCAGCGTGTGGTGCTCGCGCTCGCCGGCGATGCTTTCGGCGACGGCCGCCACGACCAGTGGGATGGGCAGGAGCAGCCAGACTAGCAGCATCTGGGGATGCTCAAGCCAGTCGCGGCCCATCTGCCAGGGCAACGCCACGCCAAAGACGGCGGCGAGCAACAGCCAGAGTAGGCGCATGGTGGGATTGGCGGCGGCCGCGTGCGTGAGGTCTTTTAGCTCTTTGCAGATGACGGTCCACGCGTCACAAAGCCAGTCGCAGGTTCGAGTGTTCATGGCTGGGCTTCTTCCTGCAGCACGGCGGCAT
>CAYJQA010000089.1:0-6098 GCA_964372065.1 uncultured Litorilinea sp. | reverse complement strand
TCTTCGACATCGGCGCTGGACTCTACCAAGAGGCTGACCAGCGGGGCCGTGTCATACTCCCCCGTCAGTTCCAGGAGCAAGCGATTGTCCACCCGCTTGACGGCGGCGATCTCCGGGCGGCGGCTCAAGAGGCCGACGACCTGCTCGGTGAAGCCGCGACCGATGACCTCCACAGTGGGCGCGGCGCAGCGGCTGCGCAGAACGCTCAACGGTCCCGCGGCGATGGCCCGACCCCGGCGCAGTACGGCAACGCTGCCGCACAAGGCCTCGGCCTCCGCTGGGTCTTGGAGCGCCAGCAGCGCGGTCACGCCTTCGTAGACGATGAGCTTGCGCAAGTCGGCGCGGAACGTCGCAGCGTCGGCCTCGTCCAAAGCCTCGGTCGGCTCGTCCACACAGAGCAGGGCCGGCCGGTGGATCAGGGCGCGCGCCAGCGACAGGCGTCGTCGCGGCAGCGCGGTGAGCCGGGCGACGGGTGCGTCGCGCTCGTCCCACAGATCGAGCCGCCCCAGCAGGTCGCGCATACGATTGCGGCGCGCGGCGGCGCTCATATGCCAGATCCGCCCATAATAGTCAAGGTTTTCTGCAACGGAAAGCCGGTCATAAAGGCCCGCATCGGCAAAGACCGCGCCGCTGCGCAGCCGCACCTGGTCCGCTTCACGGCTGATGTCATAGCCCAACACTTCGGCGCTGCCGCCGGTCGGCTCCAAGAGACCCAACAGGAGGCGAATCACAGTGGTTTTGCCGGCGTCGGCGGGTCCGAGCAGGCCGAAGACCGCGCCGGACGGTACGACCAAGTCCAGGCGGTCAACGGCGCAGACAGCGCCGAAGGTGCGCGACAGGTTTTCTGTCTGAATGGCGAGCTTCCCCAAGAAGACCTCCAGCGGAGGGTACGGACGTGACAAACGCGACCGACCTGTTTGCTGTTTCGAGTATACGAGAGGCGGGCGGCCAAAGGTAGTGACACTTGTCCCCGCCCGCGGTGACAAGTGCCACCCGGCGCAGCCGACCAGCGTCCGTATCCGGCGGGCGAGGCGACTCGTGTGACGGGGCGCGCTGTCTTGGCCTAGATGGGGATGGTGACTTCGATCGCAGTGCCGCCGCGTTCGAGCGAGCGCAGTACCAGTTCGCCGCGCAACCGCTGGGCGCGTTCGGCCATGTTGCGGAGGCCGAAGCCGCGGCTGTCGTGGTCGCCTTCGGCGGGCAGCCCGACGCCGTTGTCGGTGATGGCGAGTGTGAGCGCCGTGCCGGTATAGCCGAGCCGAATCTCCACGTGGGTGGCGTGGGCGTGCTGGCGGATGTTGGAGAGCGCCTCGCGCGCGATCTGGAGGATGTCTTTGGTCTGCTGGGGCGTGACGCGCATGAGGGCTGCCGGCTCCACGGCCAAGTCAATGGTCAACACGGAGTAGGTCTGCAACTCGCGCGCCAGTTCCTCCAGCCCTTGCTGGAGGTTGCGGCTTTCGAATTGGTGGGTGCGCAGGTCGTGGATGTAGCTGCGGATGTCCCGGATGACTTCGTTCAGCCCGCGAATGGCCGCGTCGATGCCCTGGCGCGCCGATGCGGCGTCCTCCTCGGCGCGATGGCGGCTGTCGTCCAGCATCAGGCCGATGGCATAGATGGACTGGATCACGCCGTCGTGCAGGTCCATGCCAAAGCGCTCGCGTTCCTGGAGAATCGCGATCTGCTGGTTCTGGCGATAGAGTTGGGCGTTCTCGATGGCGATGGCGGCCTGATTGGCGAACATCTCCAGGATGTCCTGGTCTTCCTGCGTGAAGGGGAGCGGCCCGGCGACGCGTACCCCGTCGGGCGTCTGCAGGGAGTCGGTCAGCTTGTCGGCCAGGTAGAGGTTGCCGAAGATACGCCCTTTGGACATGATCGGCACACCGAGAAACGTGGACATGGCGGGATGGTTGGGCGGAAACCCGCGCGATCGCGGGTCGCCGGCGATGTGGGCGACGCGCACCGAGCGCCGTTCGGCGATGGGCGCGCCCAAAAGGCCGTGGCCGCGCGGAAACTGCTCCAGCATGGCGCGTTGGGCCGGGGACATGCCGGACGTGATCAACTGGCTGATGGCGTCGCTGTCGTCGTCCAGGATACCGAGCGCGCCATATTTGGCGTTGAGGAGGTTGCGGCTTTGGTCGACGACCTTCTGCAGCACACCCGTGAGGTCGTGCTCTGTCGTGAGGGCGATGCTGGCCGCGTGCAGCGCCTCCAAATGCTCGGTACGCACACGCACTTCGGCGGCCTGGCGCGAGAGGGTGGCGACGATCCAGCGCCAGAAGAGGTAACTCCCGGCAAGCACCAGCCCCATCTCCACCAGCAGTTCGGCGATGACGACAGGTTCGCCAAAGACGATGATGCGCAGGCCGATCAGCCCGGCCCAACAGGCCAGCGCGAGCGCGATGCCAAACCATCCGAGTTTTCGATACATTAGCGTGACGGCGCGCCGGGCGCGTTCTTGGTGTGCTGCGGGCCGGCGATGGCAGCCGGCAGCGATGAGTCCCCCATGGCGATAGTATACCGCATCCCCCAACTTCCGCGCTCGATACAGTCGGAGTGTGGATGGTATGAAGCCCTATGATACAATGTGGCGCACATGCTGTGATTGTCCACGCTTTGGTAAATGGTTGGGGTGGATGAACCTTCGGATTCTCTTGGTCGACGACCACGAAATAGTGCGGCTTGGTCTGAAGTCGCTGCTTGCCCGCTATCCTCAGTGCGAGGTCGTGGCGGAGGCGAGCGATGCTCAGGAGGCGTTGGACAAAACCCGCCATTATGAACCGGATGTGGTCGTAATGGATGTGCGGCTGCCCGGCAAGAGCGGGATCGAAGCAACGCGCGAGATCCTACAGGCACGGCCCAACACAAAAGTCATCATGCTGACTTCCTACGCCGAAGACGACATCCTGTTCGACGCCATCAATGCGGGCGCGGCGGGTTATGTGCTGAAGCAGATCGGCAGCGACGACCTGGTGCGGGCGTTGCAGACGGTGGGACGCGGCGAATCGCTGCTGGACCCCGCCGTGACGCAGAAGGTCTTTCAGCAGATGCGGACGACGGCGCGCCAGGTCGAGGATGAATACTTTGCGGCACTGACCGACCAGGAGCTAATGATCCTAGGGCTGATGACCGATGGGCTGACCAACAAGGAGATCGCCCGCCGCGTCTATCTGAGCGAGAAGACGGTCCGCAATTACGTTAGCTCGATCTTGAGCAAGCTGGATGTCACCTCGCGCGCCGAGGCAGCGGTCTATGCCGTGCGCCACCACATCGAGAATCACTTGCCCGACACGGACCAGCCCCTGGACGACGCCCGCGGCGAATAGCGGGAACACTTGGTAGGGCACGTGGGGCCTGGCATCGTCGGTTGACGGGCCAGGCGCTTTTTGTTTGACGGTGGGGCGGCGGCTTGACTGCGTCGCGTGCTGGAAGGAGGGAGCGATGCCGGGCGTGATCACCGGATTGGTCATGCAGCAGCGTAACAAGGAGCGCGTCAACGTCTTTGTCGACGGCGAGTTCGCCTTCGCGCTGAGTCTAGACGCGGCCGCTCGGCTGCACAAGGGCCAACAGTTGACCCCCGCCGAGCAGGCGGAGCTGCGCCAAGAAGGGCAGGAGGACCTTATCTTCCAGGCCGCCCTGCGCTACGTGGGGATGCGCCCGCGCAGCGAAGCGGAGGTTACGCGGCATCTGGCGAGCAAGGGCCACGACGAGGCGGTGATCGCCAAGATCGTGGAGCGGCTGCGCGGCTACGGCTATGTCGACGATGCGGCCTTTGCCCAATTCTGGGTGGAGAACCGTAACCGGTTCCGCCCCCGCGGCCAGGCGGCCCTGCGCTATGAGCTGCGGCAGAAAGGCGTCGAGGGCGAAACCATTGACGAGGCGCTCACGGAGCAAGACGAGGAGAGCGCGGCGTGGGCGGCCGTCGAACCTAAGCTCGACCGCTGGCGTGGGCTGGAAAAGGCGGAGTTTGAGCAGAAGGTGATGGGCCACCTGGCCCGCCGCGGGTTTGGCTTCGACGTGTGCCGCCGGGTGGGCCGGGCCGCGTGGGAGCGGCTGCAAGAAGAGGAGTGAGCGGTCCCCGGTGGGTGAGGTCAGGTATCCTGGCCGGTTTCTTCGATCAGGGCTTGGCCGTTGGTCAGGCCGTTTAGCGCAGTAGAAAACTCCTCCACGCGGCCCGAGGGCAACTGTAGCTGATACTCGGCGTCGACGGCGTACTCCTCGTGGATGAGTTCGACTTCGTAGTCCGCCAGCATCCGCTTGAAGGGCGTGATGGCCGCATAGTCCAGCACGACGGTGAGGCGGGTCTTGGCGACTCGCTCCACCGTGGTCATGCCGGCCAGCGCCAGTTGAACGCCGCCGCTGTACGCCTTGACGAGACCGCCCTTGCCGAGCAGCGTCCCGCCGAAGTAGCGCGTGACGACGGCGCAGATGTCGCCGATGCCGCTATGCAGCAGGACGGTCAACATGGGGCGGCCCGCGGTGCCGTGCGGCTCGCCGTCATCGCTCATGCCGATCTGACCTGTGCTGCCGGGCGGGCCGACGACATAGGCCCAGCAATTGTGGTTGGCGTCGGCGAATTCGGCGCTGACGGCGGCGATAAAGGCGCGGGCGGCGTCCACCGTGGGGGCATGGCCGAGGGTGGAGATGAAGCGGCTGCGCTTGATTTCCTCCTCCACGCGGGTTGGCCCGGCAGGGATAGGGTAGCGGTCGGGCCGGGCGGCGGCGGCCACCAGTCACACCCCGCCGCGCTGCGCGTCAGTCCCAGCCGTCGTCATCATCGTCATCATCGTAGTCGTCGACGTCATCGTCATCTTCCTCGTCGTCATCGAAATCGTCGTCGTCGAAGTCGTCATCGTCGAAATCGATGGCGTCCTCGGCGAGATCGCCAAGGTCGCCCTCTTCTTCTTCGTCGGCCTCGGCGCCGGTCTCGTCATCGTCCAGCGCGTCGAGTTCGTCTTCCCAGCCTTCGTCGTCATCCAGGGCAAGGTCGAGTTCGAGCGGTTCGGTGGACACGACCTCGAGCGACGCACCGCAGTTGGGACACACGACTTTTTGACCGATACGGCCGCGCCCGGTCAGTTCGATGGTCTCGTCGCATTCGGTACAATTGGTGGTAGCCATGGCTGGGCTCCTTGAGTGATGAATTCGCCAAGACGCAGCCGCTAATCGCCGCATGGGGTGCGGCTGCGTTGCGGGCGCGGCAACCGAGTCGGACACTGCGCCCACTTGCTGAACATTATACGGAAGTGCGGGAGCCTGCGAAAACCGCCGCCTTCCTGTGTAACACGCGCAACCGCAACTCTGCGTCGAACGCGCAGATCGTGGCCGCGCGTGACCAGCCGGGTGACGATGGTGAGCGGCGCAAAGAAGGAGACCGGCGCGTCAATCAGGAGGCGCTAGGGCGTGATGAATGGGTTGGGGCGCTGTTCGTTACAAGTCAGCCATGTTATCATCGGTATATGATTTTGCCGGAGCCACGCGCCCGGTCGCGGATGCTGTCGCGCCGAACCCGCGCCGCGGAAGACGGTTCCGGCTGTGCCCATTGCCGGCGACCACCCCGCATCCCACATACTGATGCAGCGTCATGAATCTGGAGGAAGGTAGACATGATCCGCGAGATGGACGTGCACGCAACGACCCGCAACCAGGTCACCATGCCGACGCGCGCGTGGTATGAAGATCGTGACCTCACCCTCGACTTTCCCGCGGGGTGGCGCGTGCACGTGCTGCCGCCGCAGGATGCCCCGGCGCTCGATGCAGCGGGGATCGCCGCGGCCTTTGCCAACCCCATCGGCACGCCGCGCATCGCCGAGCTGGCGCGCGGCAAGGCCAGCGCGACCATCGTCGTGGACGACGTGAGCCGTCCCACGCCCGCGGCCCAACTGGTCCCGTATGTGCTGGCCGAACTGGCCGCGGCGGGCGTGCCCACGGGCGCGATTCGCTTTGTGGTTGGCGGAGGGTCCCACCGTCCCCAGACCCAGGAAGAACTGGAGAAGAAGCTGGGGGCGGACATCGTCGCCGCGTATCCGGTCACGACGCACAACTTTATGGCGGGCGACCTGCGCGGGGTAGGGGCGCTGCCGGACGGCACACCATTGTAT
>CAYJQA010000088.1:0-12496 GCA_964372065.1 uncultured Litorilinea sp. | reverse complement strand
TCAGTGTGCTGGGCCAAGAAGGCCATGCGCTGCTGATCGACTGTCGCAGCCTGGACTACCAGCTGATCCCCTTCCCGCGCGAGGCCGCGCTGGTGATCGGCAATACTAAGGCCAGCCGCTCGCTGGCGGGCAGCGCCTATAACGAGCGTCGCCGCCAGTGTGAGACGGGCGTCGCCGCGCTCCAAGCCGTGCTGCCCGGCATCACCGCGCTGCGCGATGTGACGCCGGCGCAACTGGAGGAGCACAAGGCGCTGCTGCCGCCGGTGGTTTATCGCCGCTGCCGCCATGTGGTGAGCGAAGACGCGCGCGTGCTCCAGACCATCGCCGCGCTGGAGCAGGGCGACCTGGCGACCGTGGGTCGTTTGATGAACGACAGCCACACCAGTCTGCGCGACGACTACGAGGTGAGCAGCGCCGCGCTCGACGCCATGGTGGACGCCATGCGCAGCGTGCCCGGCTGCTATGGCGCGCGCTTGACGGGCGCGGGCTTTGGCGGCTGTGCGGTGGCGCTGGTCAAGCCCGGCGTCGAGCAGACCGTCGCCGACGCTATCTATGAGAAGTACCCCAAGACCGCCAACATTTGGCCCGAAGTGTACATCAGCGCGCCGGGGCCGGGCGCACAGTTAATCGAGTTGTAGGCAGCATGTTTCAAAGCGTTCGAGTGGAAGTTGGGATGAAAGGAATCACCCATGTCAGCTTCTGTTCTTGTCGCCTTTGCCAGCCGATACGGGTCAACGCAGGAAGTCGCCGAGGCAGTCGCGGCGACGCTGCGCGAAAGTGGGCTTGAGGTAGCTGTTCAGCCTATGCGGGAAGTGCAGGCACTCACAGAGTATCGCGCGGTCGTGCTGGGAGCGCCGATCTATATCGGCAGCTTGCCCAAAGACGCGCAACGGTTCTTGGCGCAGCACCGTGCTGCCCTCGCGGAACGGCCGGTGGCGGTCTTCGCCCTCGGCCCCCTTCACGATGACGAAAAGGAACTCCAGGGTTCGCGCGCCCAGCTCGCTACCGCGCTGGCGAAGTTCCCCTGGCTAACCCCGGTCGCGCTTGTCGTGTTCGGCGGCAAGTTTGACCCCACGAAACTGCGCTTCCTCGATAACCTGCTCACCAAGCTGCCGGCCAGCCCGCTCTATCAGGCGCCGGCCAACGACGCGCGGAACTGGACGGCGATCCGCGCCTGGGCGGGTGACCTAGCGACCAAGCTGCAGCCGGTCGTGGCCTAAGCGAGAAACAGACATGAGCAACGCGACACGCATAACCGTCTCGACCATGGGCGTCCTCGCCGCGCTGGCCGGTCTGGAACACGGCATTGGCGAGCTACTGCAAGGCAACGTCGCGCCCGCCGGCCTGGTGATCGAGTCCTGGCCCGATGCGGCGTTTTTTGACATCTGGGCCGGCGAACCGGCGATGACGGTCGTGCCCAACCTGCGCGTCAGCGGTCTCCTGACCATCCTCGTCGCGCTGATCTTCCTCGCCTGGGTGACTCTGTTCATCCAGCGGAAGCACGGCGGCCTGGTCCTGATGCTGCTGTCGGTCGTCTGGCTCCTGGTGGGCGGCGGCTTCGGGCCGCCCCTGCTGGGACTTATTCTGGGCGCTGTCGCGACCCGCATCCACGGGCCGTCAACCGGACCGCGCGCGCATGGGTTCCGGCTTGTTCTGGGACAGATGTGGGGGTGGTCGCTCGCCGCCTGCGTCATCGCCTGGCTGATGATCTTTCCCGGCGCGGGCATCCTGTCCACTTCCTTTGGCGTGAACGACCCGAACCTTGCGGCGGCTCTGATCTTCATCGCCTTTGGGCTGCTCTTGCTGACGATCTTGCTCGCCTTTGTCCACGACGGCCAAAGACCGGCCGATTCGCCGCTGAGCGCAGCGCGCTAGTACGCTGGGGCGGGAAGTCCGTCATTCCGAACGTAGTGAGGAATCTCTCTGGGACCGCGCCCGGAGCAGAGGGATTCCTCGGCTGTGCCTCGGAATGACAGGGGTTACAGCCCGATGGCCTACGGCCCGGTGAGACCGATCAAATGCTCGATGCGGTTGTGGAAGTGCAGCCGCCACGTCTCACGGTCGGGGTGGGCGACATACTCGAAGTGGGTGACGGCGGTGTTGTGGTCCCACACTTCGCAGCGCCGCCACGGGCCGACGTTGAAGATATGGTCGAAGACGGCGTCCAGCACGCCGCCGTGCGCGACGATGAAGACCGTCTGCTCCTGGTGTTGGGCGACCACGTCTTCCATGAGCGAGCCGATGCGCGTGCGGAAGTGCATATAGCTTTCGCCGCCTTCCACGTTGAGCACCGTGGGCGAGAAGGGGCGCTCGCTGGCCCAATACTGGGCGTAGTCTTGGGGCAAGTCGTCGCTGGGCCAGGGCGTATGGTCAAGCCGGTTGTTGCCGATCTCGCGGATGCGGTCGTCGTAGCGGACGGGCAAGCCATAGGCCGCCGCGATCGGCTCCACCGTTTCCCGGGCGCGGCGCATGGTGCTGGCGTAGATCACGGCGGGCGTGGGGACATTCTGCGGCAGCCACGCGGCCAAGCGTTGCGCCTGCGCCTGCCCCAGCGCGGTCAACCCTTCGTCTTTGTTGCCGTTGGGCCAATCGGCCAGATTGACATAGCTCTGCCCGTGCCGGATCAGATAGAGTTGCACAGTCAATGACTCCTTGTGGACAAATCGATCAACCAATGGGGCTATGCTACTCCCGGATAGCCCGCCCGCCAAATCACCCGTGAAGCCGCCATGACGAACCATCTTTACTACACCGACGCTTATACCACCGAGTTCGACGCGACCGTGGTCGCCGTGACCACGCTGGAGGGCAAGCCCACCGTCGCGCTGGACCGCACCTACTTCTACCCCACGTCCGGCGGCCAGCCCAACGACACGGGCCGTCTGGGCAACGACGCGATGGGGGCCGCGGTCGTGGATGTGGTCGCGCACGACGGCGCGATCCT
The DNA here is from genome assembly GCA_964372065.1 of uncultured Litorilinea sp. Lineage (GTDB taxonomy): Bacteria > Chloroflexota > Anaerolineae > Caldilineales > Caldilineaceae > QEUY01. The sequence goes on along the minus strand of CAYJQA010000088.1, from coordinate 9,552 downwards.
GCACGTGCTGGATGGCCCTGTCACGCTCCAGCCCGGCGACCCGGTCCACGGCGCGCTGGACTGGCCGCGGCGTTTCGACCACATGCAGCAACATTCGGGCCAACACTTGCTGTCGCAGGTGTTCTTCCGCACCTTTGGCTGGGAGACCGTCTCGGTCCACTTTGGCGCGGACGAATCCACGCTGGACCTGGACGCGGCGAGCATCACGGCGGAGCAGTTGGCCGCGGCCGAAGCCCAGGCCAATGACCTGGTCTACGCCTGTCTGCCCATCACCGCCTACTTCGTGGACGAAAGCAACATCGGCAGCGTGCCCTTGCGCCGCCCGCCCAAGGTGACGGGGCAGATTCGCATCGTGGAGATCGCCGAGTTCGACTACTCGGCGTGTGGCGGGACGCACGTCCGTACCACCGCCGAGCTTGGCCCGGTCAAGCTCATCCGCCAGGAGCGCCGCCGCGGGCAGACGCGCGTCACCTTCCTGTGCGGCAAGCGCGCCGTGGCCGACTATACCCGCAAACATGGCCTGCTCGCCGAGATCGCGGCCATCTTCAGTACCGACGTGGGGCAGACGCCCAGCCTGGTCGCCCGCGGCCAGGAGCAGATCAAGGAGCTACAATACCGCGTCAACGAACTCGCGGCCGCACAACTGGCGCAGACCGCCGTGCGGCTGGTCGCGGACGCAGTGGAGATGGGCGATACGCGCGTTGTCACCCACCTGCTGGCCGACCAGACGGTGGACGCCGCCAAGACGCTCGCCAACCAGATCCAGGCGCAGGGCGCGGCGGTGGCGCTGCTGGCGTGCAGCCAGGGCGACAAGGCCACGGTCATCTTTGCCCGCAGCGACGACGCGCCGGGTCACATGGGCAATTTGCTGCGCGCCAGCCTGAACGCGTTTGGCGGGGGCGGCGGTGGACGGCCCGAATTTGCCCAGGGCGGTGGCGTCGCCGTGCCGACCCTGCCCGCCCTGCTCAACTTTGCGCGGCAAGAGTACGTCCGCATGATCAACCCGTAGGAGAGGGAGAAGGTCTCACGCAAAGCTGCCAGGAACGCAAAGGGAAGCCGGAATGAAGGAGAGCAAGCCACATCTGTTATTCCGACCACAGGGAGGAATCTCGGTGCGACTGCAACCGGAAGGGGATGCTTCGCCGTCGCTCAACACGACAAACCGGCTGTTATGACATGGATGGCAGACGATGCGAATTCGCCCACCGAAAGCACGTCCGCGTAGTCGAATAGAAACCCTTTACCCGAACCGGAGCGCGGAGAAGCTGAATGTACATTTCAACCGATTTCAACCGGTGCATTGTGTGTATGACGGCTCCTCCGGGGGATAAGGAACATATAATCCCCCAGTGTGTTGGTGGCAGGCTCTCAGCCCACATCCTGTGCAGGGAATGCAATAGTACCCTTGGTGCTAAACTAGTCAGTCCTATCAAACAGGAGCCAGCGATCCAATCTGCAGTACGCGCCCTTTCCGGCAAATTGCCTGCGGCGCTAGTGAGAGACTATCGAAAACAGTTGACTTTTGTCGGCCGCGGTCGAGACGGATCGGTTATTAGGGCGAAACCACATAAAGGTGGCGTTAAGATTCTTCAGGGTCCAGGGAGTCACGGGTCATATATCATTGACTCTGGTCAGGCTATGAAGCACATAGAAGAAACTCTGGGCAAGATTGGGCTTGCACCTGATATTATCGCCGAGTATCAAAGGAAATACACTGAACTACCAGTGGGTGAGTCTCTGACTTTACCTACGAAGAAGATAATGGTCAAACAACCGGGACCACCTCTACAGGTCGAAATATCGGGCACAATCCTCGATAATCGCCTATCGGCACTTATTGCATACGAATTCCTGGCTCTATGTATAGGTGATGCGATCTATCATCAAAACTTTGATGCAGTGCGATCGTATATCCTCACTGGCAAACCGGAACTCGCCGTATCAGTCGTTCAATATCGCGCGGAAAGCGGACCTGACCCGATACATGTAATCAGGATCGACAAGGAGACAGCCGACACTGTCGTCGAGATCCGTTTCTTTCGCTGGATCGTGTCCCGCGTTACCTTTGGGGCCTTAGGGTACGGTGGCCCCGACATTGTATACATGGAAGACCTGGAGTCGAGAGAAACCCGTATGGCGTCATCATGGGACGACGCCAAGAACGGCAAATGGTACGTATATGACAGGAGTTGAGAATCTCGAATGTGGCTTAGTGGCAGACAACCTGGCCGCGACCACACGCTTATATCTCTAGTTCCACCGGAGGAATAAGATGGCATCCCCCAATGTCGGCATTTTGCACCCCGGCCAGATGGGCGTATCGGTGGCGGCGTCGGCGCGGAATAGCGGCTGCACAGTGCTGTGGGCGGGCGCGGGCCGCAGCCCTGCGACGCGCGCCCGCGCCGAACAGCATGGGCTGATCGACGCGGGCAGCGTCGCCGACGTGTGCCGCCGCGCCGAAATCGTCTTGAGCGTCTGCCCACCCCACGCCGCCGAGGAGGTGGCCGCCGCGGTCCTGGATGCGGGCTTCCGCGGGATTCTCTTGGACGCCAACGCCATCGCACCGCAGCGCGCCCAAGCCATTGGCGCACGCGTAGAGGCCGCGGGCGCGTCCTTTGTGGACGGCGGCATCATCGGCGGCCCGGCCTGGAAGCCCCATGCTACCTGGCTCTATCTTTCCGGCCCGCAGGCCGCGACGGTCGCCGCCTGTTTCGCCGCCGGCCCGCTGGAGACCGCGGTCATCGGCGACGCCGGCGGCAAGGCGTCGGCGCTCAAGATGTGCTATGCCGCCTATACCAAAGGCACGACCGCGCTGCTGGCCGCCATTTTGGGCGCAGCGGACACGCTGGGCGTGCGCGAGGAACTGGCCGCGGAGTGGCGGCGCGACGGGTCGTCCTTTGCCGCGGACACCGAGCGCCGCGTGCGTGAGGTGACGGCCAAGGCGTGGCGCTTTGCGGGCGAGATGGACGAGATCGCGGCCACCTTTGCCGCGGCCGATCTGCCGGACGGTTTTCACCTGGCCGCGGCGGATATCTACCACCGTCTCACCGGGTTCAAAGACGCGCCCGCCACGCCCGACCTGGGCGCGGTGTTGACGGCGCTGCGCCGCGTGCAGGAGTAGCCCATGCTGTTGGCCTTTGACACCGCGACCGCGACGGCCGCGGTCGCCGCCTATGACCTGGCGGGTGATGCGCTGCTGGGTGAGACGACCTGGCTGGCGCGCCGCCGCCAAACCCAAGACTTGCTGGCGGCGGCGCACTGCCTGCTGGACCAGGTGGGCCGCACCCCTGCGCAGATCACCGCGCTGGCCGCGACCACCGGCCCCGGCAGCTTTACCGGCGTGCGCATCGCGCTCAGCACGCTCAAAGGCATCGCGCTCGGGCTGCCCCAGCCGCCGCGCGTGATCGGGCTGCCCACGCTGGCGGTGACGGCTGCGCCCTGGCTGGCGGTCGCGGGCAGCGTGCAGCCGCCGGCTGCGGTCTGCGCCTATCTGCAGGCCGGGCGCGGGCGCTATAACTGGACCGTCTTTGAGCCGGACGATGGGTTGCGCCGTCCCACGCCCGCCGACCATCACACCGGCGCCGCGGGGGATCTCGCCGCGGCGTTGGCCGCGACCGCGCGTCCGGTCTGGCTGGTGGGCGAACCCGCGGCCGATCTGTTGGACGCCGTCGCGCCGCTCCCGCGTGTCACCGTCGTGGATGCGGTCGCCGGGCTGCGCCGCGCCGGGGTGTTGGCGCGGTTGGCCGCGCAGCATCTGGTCGCGGGCCACGCCGACGACCTCGCCAGCCTCCAACCACTCTATTTGCAGGAACCCTAACCGAGAGATCAGCCGCAAAGAACGCACAGAACACAAAAAAGAGAGCGGCAAGGTTGCTATTCCGCGCCGCGGAACGACAACTCCGTCGCTCTTTTCTCTTTATGTGTCCTTTGCGTTCTGTGTGGCTATGCGGTCCGTGCGGTGAGGAAGACCGCACCGACTCGTTCTACTTTCCGGCTGTTCTTGGCTTTTTGCGGGAGATTCTCTGCTTACCTTAGCAGCGCCCACAGCCGCGGGCCGAAAATCGCCGCGGCCACGATAATGCTGCCCAACACGGCAAAGACCAGCGCGCCTGCGGCCGTGTCTTTGGCGATCTTAGCCAGTGGATGATAGTGGGGCGACACCAGATCGACCATCGCTTCCACCGCCGTGTTTCCCGCTTCCAGCGCCAGCACCACCGCCACCGTCAGCCCCAACAGTGCCCATTCCGGCGCGGAAATGCCCAGCCGCCACCCGGCTACGCACACGACCCCCAGCGCGGCCAGTTCGATCCACGCGTTGGGCTGGGTGCGGACGGCGTAGACCATCCCTGCCAGCGCCGCGCGGAAACTGCCCCAACGCCCGCTCCAAAAGGTGTGCCCGTCGCGAAAATTGAGTGACGAGGGGGCCGCCGAGGGCGCAGGGTTCGATTGCGCTTTGGCTGTACGCTTGGGCATATTGGTTACATTTCCGAATATGGCCCGAGAAATCGAGTTCCGTTGAAATGAATCAGATGTTCGGGCGCCTCTGAGATCCATACTTCGGTTTCCCAGGATATTACCGCCACATAACGCGTCATCTCTGCGCGGGTAGCAAAAGCGGTCACGAAAACACATCCAGCTTTCGCCGCACTGAATAGCCGCGCTAGCTCGTCATGACGCTTGCCGTCAACCGGGCCATGACTGGTCACAGCTTCGATGAGAAACAGCCAGTTCCTTGCGGGCAGATATAGAATCACATCCGGCATTTTGCCATGTGAGTCGACTTCAACATTAAGCTGCTTCAGGGCTTCCGCATCGAAATAACCCCATTTTTCGCCGGTATCCCCAACATAGATCACTTTGCCGCCTGGGGTGTAGCGGGGCCGAACTCCTCCATAATCGCCTTAATGAGGGTGCTATGTCTACCGGACGAAATCGAAATTTCCACATCCTGCGCGATAGAGACGGGGACCATGTTCAAGTCTCGCTGCTTGGCGTAACGCCGCCGAAGTCCCGTCCGCATCTCTCCATAAGTCGCGAGGTTCTCTTCCCACTGCCGCGTTCCAAAGGTTCTCAATAGAGCAAGTGCTTCCGGCTCGATCTGATAACACCATTGGGGGCTATTGATTGGCCGATCTGGTCTATCCGGATTGGCAACAACAAGCGCCGCTTCTACGAATTGGTGCATGGTCTGGCGGCGAAATGTTTCGCGGGTATTGGGGGCGTATTCTCGCCCATAGTGTTCTCGACACCAGTCCATGATTGGGGTAATACCTTTTAAGGGTCGCTGAGCACCCGACCAGGGCATTCCAGGTCTTAGATCCAGCATAGCCAGTAAGGTTAAGGCCGAGCGATCATTCAGTTGAGCGCGTGGGAAGCCCAGAGCTTCTAGAACAGAACGGGCCTCGCCAATCCGCGTGGCTGCCTTGTCGTCTGCGTTAGGACCTATATTGTTGCCGGACACAGAGATAATTCCTCTTCAATCCATGCATCAATCGTAGCTTGGGACGGAAAGACTAGCGCCTTCACCCGTTCCCCTAGTCTCTCGAGTTGCGCCAGGTCGGGATAGCGAAGACTATAGAGGTCTTTAACGTTCACCTGTGTGTGTCCATTGAACTGCCGGAAACATATGTCGAAGAAGGTCGAATTCAGGTAGACGGCTAATCCACGGGCCAGTTCCGGTGTAAGACCCTGTCGGTCACGATGAAAAACATTGAGATGATTTTCAAATCCGATCATGTCGCCCGGTATTGTGCTCGGGTCGTGGACAGCGGCGACTACACGGCGACGTTCCTCTTTTGAGGAGAAACGGCGCACCACTGTGTAGTAGCCATTGGGATACAGCCACTTCCGAACCGCCTCGGCATCAACAATAGCGTTTGGCTTCTTTCCATTGGGCGCGGGCCAAACAACAATACAGTCCTGGAAATGCACCGGATAGATCAGCGGGACCGTGCCCGGTTCGGAGTTTTTGCGTAGGTACGGCTTGAGCCGGAAATCGACCACAGGGCCGGTCGAGACGTCGATCCCCAAGTCTTGTAATGTAAAGGGTAGCGCATTCATCCGCTCAATTAGGCGCAGATTTCGCTCGTTGGTGATGACGTGAATGAATCGGTCTGGATCATGCGGATGAACAACCTCGGAAAAGTCCACAGTGTGGATGCTCATTAACGAGAAATCAGCGTTTTCAGATGCAGAGATCGTAACCTGTCCTTGCGGCTGATGTTTTGTCGCGTGAAAGATGATGTTCTCCTGCAACACTTCGTCTTCCTTGAAGGCGTGTGTACGGCTTTCAAAGGTGTGGATTCGTCCCAAGCTCATTTCGTCAAGCAGTAGATCTCGAAACGGCTTGAAATAGGGACCATTGCAGAAACTGCGCGGAGTAATGGCAACCAGTTCGCCGCCAGGCGCGAGCAATTTGATAGCAACGGCCAGGAAGCCAGAGTAGATGTTACTCGTTTCGATGCCAACGTGCCGCAGTCGTAGACGATGTGCCGAGATACTATCGATCTTTTTGTAGGGAGGGTTCAGGATGGCGTGGGTAAATCCACCCGGAGGTACAGCAGCAGGGAAAAGTGGACCTAGATCGGCAAGAAGTTGATTTACGCCGGCCTCGATAAAGTCCGCCTGTATCAATTCGGCTTCCAACGCGATTCCGGCGGCATCGCAGATTTCCTGACAATCAACCAACGTCGCTTGCCACCCCTCGGCCATGATGGGGTCAAGCTCATAGGCCGTCACTGCAATCCGGTTGGGGCGGTTACGTCGGCGGCAAAATCCCTCGATGAACGCGGCAGTCAGTGACCCGATGCCAGAGCCGGCGTCCAGCAACCGAATTTCGCTGAATTCCTGATTTCCGAACAGCGACGCCATGAACTGGGCGATGTCGCTCGGTGTCATAAACTGGCCGTACTCGATTCTTCTGTTCGGATCGAGCCGATTGTTAATTGCTAAACGACGAGCATCCACACGCTCGCCAAGTCCAAGTTTATGTTGCCGAGTCTCGCTAGTAGTTTGGTTCATACCTCTTGTGACGGGATTCGAAACAGAGTCTGAAACGTCGTCCATCTCCTATCGTCAATACCAGGATAGACAACTGCTCCCTATGCCAGTCTCTCCGCGTCGTCGTAGCGTCGCGCCGACAGACCGCGGTCGCCAAACTGCGCCAAGATGGCTTCCTGGTGCGCCCACATGGCCGCTTCGGCTGCGGCGGTGTCATGGTCATCGCCCAAGAGGTGCAGCGTCCCATGCGCCGCCATCAACCGCAATTCGGCGGCCACGCTCACGCCAAAGGCCGCCGCTTGGGCCGCGCAATAAGGATAGGCGATGATGATGTCGCCCAGATATGCCGCCAGTTCGGCGGCCAACTCGGGGGGCAGCCCCGCGGGCGCGGCCTCGCCTTCCTGAGCGGCAAAGCTGAGCACGTCCGTGGGCGCATCCACCCCGCGATAGTCGCGGTTGAGTTGTTGGATGTGGGCGTCGTCGGTAACTACGACCGTCACTTCCGCCGTGGCGACGCCGCGGACAGTCAACGCCGCGGCCACCACTTGGGCGAGTTCGTCCGCGTTCACCTGTTCGATAAACGCGTCGTCCACTTGCACGTCAATTGGATAGGGCTGGATGGCAGGTTCGGTCATGCTGGGCTAGACCCCGGCCGGCTCTTCCATGCCGCCGGGCAGCGGCAGCGCCGCCCCCTTGCCGTTGGACCCGACCTCGCCGCCCACCTCAACGACCTCGACCCGTTTGGGCCGCTGCGCCGGTTCCGGATACTGGATGCGCGGATGATGCACACCCTGGAGCACCTGGAGAAAGACTTCCTTCGTCATCTGCAATTCCCGGAAGGTCAGGTTGCTGTCATTCAACTCGCCTTCGGCTACGCGCTCGTCAATCAGCCGGTTGACCAACGCTTCCAGTTCTTCGCGGCTGGCGGGACGCATGGCACGCACCGCGGCCTCGCACGTATCGGCCAAGAACAGGATAGCGGTCTCCTTGCTGCGCGGGCAGGGGCCGGGATAGCGGAAATCGGCGTCGTCCAGTGTCTCGCTTCCCGCCTCACGCTGCGCCTGGGCATAGAAGTACTTGACCTGCGTGCGACCATGATGCTCGCGGATAAAGTCTTTGATGCGGTCGGGTAGACGATATTTGTTCGCCAGGTCAACGCCGTCGCTCACATGGCTGATGATGATCTGTGCGCTGGTGAGGGGGTCGAGCTTATCGTGGGGGGATGGGCCGTCCACGATATTTTCGGTAAAGAAATAGGGACGGACGGTCTTGCCGATGTCGTGATAATAGGCCCCGACGCGGCTGAGATACGCATCCGCGCCAATGGCCGCGGCCGCGCGCTCGGCCAAGTTGCTCACCACAATGGTATGGTGATAGGTGCCCGACGCCTTGAGCAGCAACTGGCGCAGCAGCGGATGCGTCGGGCGGCTCAACTCGGTCAACTGGAGGCTGGTGGTGATGCCAAAGACATTGCCCAGCACCAGGTAGCCGATCAGCGCCACACTGGCCGACAGCACGCCGTTGAGAAAAACGACCAGGTGCAGCACAGTCAGCCGCGACGGCGTAAACTCCTCGAAGGGCGCACGAAATGCCGCCATGCTGACCAGGTTGACAATCGCCACCGCCACCCCGGCCCACAAGAAGGCCGACAACCGCTCCGCCCGGCCCAGGATCACCGCGCCGATCAGGCTACCCAAGGTCAGATAGACGACCAGCGGCAGATTGTTGCGCGCCAAATAGTGGGCAACCAGCGCAAAGGCGATCGTCACCACCACCGAGACCCGCAGGTCGATCAAGACCGCGACCAGCATCGCCAGCGCGGGCAGTGGAAACAGATAGGGCAGCCAGTCATGCGGCACCAGCATGAACTTGGCCGCCAACAGCCACCCCACTACCATCACCACCAGCAGCCCATAGTCTTGCAGACTGGCAAAGGTACGCGGGCGCAGCCGATAGAGCGCGCCGCCCGACACTCCCAGCACCGCCGCCGTCAGCATCAGCCCGCGCAGCATCACCCACCAGTTCCAGTCGTCTTGCAGCAGCCCGATCTGGGTCATGGCTTCCACTTGTTCGGCGGTCGCCACATCCCCAGCGCGCACAATCACCTCGTTGCGCTCCAGCGCCACTGTCTGGACGGGGATGTCTTCGGCAGCCTTGGCGCGCAATTCGTCGGTGCGGACCTGGTTGAGGAAGCTATTGGGCCGCATGAGCGCCTGCACCAGCGCCGACACCACCGTGTTGGCGCTCTCGGCCAGGTCGGCGGAGCTAAGCGAGGGCACACGCCGCCGAAAGAGGCTGATGTTGCTCTCGCGAATCTCCTCGCGCATGATGCGGTCCAGCGTGCCGGGCGTCTCGACGACGATCTGCGCCCATTCGTCAGGCGTCACGGCCAAGATTTGCTCGGCCTGTTCCGGCAGCAGGCCCAGGTCGTCGATGGCGAGCAGATAGTCGGTCTGGAGTTCGCGCGAGGCAAATTCGTCGGCGCGCACAATGGCGATGAAATCCAACACCTCGCGCGCGCGTTCGATCTGTTGGCGGCGGACACGCCCATCC
>CAYJQA010000087.1:10347-12533 GCA_964372065.1 uncultured Litorilinea sp. | reverse complement strand
CCCGTGTATGTCGCGCCGGTGGCTGCCGCCCCTGAGCCCACGGCGACCCCCACGCCCACGCCGGCGTCCAGCTATCAGGGGTGGATCGCTTTCCGCAGCACGCGCGACGGCGGCGAGGCCATCTTTATGATGCGCGCCGACGGCAGCGACCAGCAGCGGGCCTCCAACGAGGTCGCCGCACGCTTTGCCGAGGCCTATGCGAGCGAGCAGCGCGCGCCGGACGGCCGCGTGGCCTTCGTCCAGACGGCGACGGGACGCAGCGACGCCAATATCGCCATCCGCAGCAGCGACGGGCAAGCGGTGACGACCGTCACCAACTACACCGGCGACGAGTATGACCCGGTGTGGTCGCCCAACGGCCAATGGATCGTCTTTGTGGGCAATCACACCGACAACGACGAGCTGTGGCGGATGAACGCCGACGGCAGCGACCCGCGCCAACTGACGTGGAACAACTGGGAATGGGACAAGCACCCTACTTGGTCGCCGGACAGCAACCAGATCGCGTTTTACTCGAACCGCGCCGGCGCCCGCCAGATTTGGGTGATGGGCAATGACGGCAGCGGACAGCGCAATCTGAGCAATAACGCGTATGATGATTGGGACCCCGTCTGGCTGAAGTAGCCACGCAGGGTCTGGGGAAAGGATAGTCGTATGGCTCTGTTTGGAAACCGCACGCCGGCCCCACCGCCGGTGCAGAACGGGAATCGCGCGCCCGTGCAGAATGGAAATCGCGCCGTGGGAGGCAGCCCAGTGGGGCCTGGTGGCCCCGCCGCCGGGCCGGTTGCGCCACCGCCGCCGGTTGCGCCGGTGCGCCTGGCGAGCCAAGAGCGCGCCTCGTCCAACGGCTATGCGCCGCCGCCGGAGTTTCGCCGGGTGCGGAGCCAAGTGCAACAGACGTTGGTGAACGAGATCAAGTCGGCCAGCGACGTCAACGACCCGGAGGAGATCAAGCGGCTGGTGGAGCCGATCTTTGCGCGGGCGTTGGCGGAGGCCAATCTGGTGGTGAGCCGGGTCGAGCGCGATCAAATGATGGCGCTGATCTTGGCCGACATCTTGGGCTATGGGCCGATCCAGCCGCTGTTGGATCGCGACGACATCACCGAAGTGATGGTCAACGGCCCGAACCAGGTCTATATCGAGCAGAAGGGCAAGCTGACGCTGACCGACGTCAAGTTTGTCGACAACGACCATGTGCTGCGGATCATCGAACGGATCGTCGCGCCGTTGGGCCGGCGCATTGACGAGTCGTCGCCCATGGTGGATGCCCGTCTGCCGGACGGTTCGCGCGTGAATGCCATTATTCCCCCGCTCTCATTGGTGGGGCCGGCGATCACTATTCGTAAGTTTCGCAAAGACCCGTTCAAGGTGGACGATCTGCTGCGCTTTGGGTCGCTCACGCCGGAATTCGCTATCTTCCTCAAGGCGGCGGTCCATTCGGCGCTGAACATCATCGTCAGCGGTGGCACCGGCTCCGGCAAGACGACGCTGCTCAATGTCTTATCCAGCTTTATCCCCGAAGATGACCGGATTTTGACCATCGAGGATGCCGCCGAGTTGCAGTTGCAGCAACCGCATGTGGTACGTTTGGAGTCGCGGCCGGCCAACATCGAGGGCAAGGGGCGCGTCCCCATCCGCGACCTGGTGGTGAACTCCTTGCGTATGCGCCCCGACCGCATTGTAGTGGGCGAATGTCGTGGCGGCGAGGCGCTGGACATGCTGCAAGCCATGAACACGGGCCATGACGGGTCGCTGACCACGGTCCACGCCAACAGCACGCGTGACGCCCTCGCTCGTCTGGAGACGCTGGTGCTCATGGCCGGGATGGACTTGCCGCTGCGGGCGATCCGGCAGCAGATCTCGTCGGCCATCGACCTGATTGTGCAGCAAGAGCGGATGCGCGATGGGACCCGCAAGATCACCCAATGCTCCGAGGTATTGGGGATGGAAGGCGACACCATCGTCATGCAGGATATCTTCCGTTTTGAGCAGACGGGGATTGACGATAATGGGAAGATCTTGGGCGAGTTACGGCCCACCGGGCTGCGCCCGCGCGTCAACGACCGCATTCAACTGGCGGGCATCGAACTGCCGCCCAGCATCTTTGGCATGAAAGACGCCACCACCTGGTACGACACCAATTAGGAGACGCGGCAGGGTTGGCTTCGGTTTGGGGTCTGGATGGG
>CAYJQA010000087.1:0-10337 GCA_964372065.1 uncultured Litorilinea sp. | reverse complement strand
GCTGGCCGCCCCCCCGTCGTGTTTCTGGCTATGGCTGTGCGGGGGCGCGTGCGGGGCGTATGGCGCGCACGCGGTGATAGGCGAACACAAGGATGCTCGACGTGGCCGCGGCCAGCGCGCCCAGGGCGAAAAGGGGGGCATAGCCCCAGCCGGTGATGATGTAGCCGCCTAACGCCGCCGCGCCCGCCCAGCCCAACGCCAGCCCGACCGTGTAAGCCGCCGACATGGCAGTGCGCCATTGGGGTTGGACGGCCTCTTGGCTGAAGACGGTGCGCCCGGTGGCGGCGATGGAAACGGCACACATGACGCCGGTGAAGGCCAGGCCGGCGAGCAGCCAGTGGGACGTCAACGCGATCAACGTCAGCGATACAGCGCCGCCGAGTCCGCCCACCAGCGCTACCGTGCGGCCTGCGCCCCAGCGGGCAACCGCGGCGGCTCCCCACAGCGCCGTCCCTACCGACAGCAGTTGGGCCAGCCCCATGATTAGGCCAATGCGGGCGGTGGGCACGGCCAGGCCGGAGTCCAGAAAGACATTGAAAAAGGCGCGCATCACGCCTTCACCGAACGTCTGAAGCAGCACCACTACGGTCACAAAGCCGATGACCAAGACCGGCATCGTCGTTCCTTGCTCGGCTTGTACTTGTTGCGCGACGGGTGGGGTGGGTCGCGTCTGGAGCAAGAGCAACGTCGCGAGGCCATAGGCCAACGGCGTCAACCACAGCGCCACTCGATAGGTTGCCGGAGCGTCCAAGGAGACGCCGAGCCAACCCGCTAGGAGTCCGGGCAATAGGCCGGCGACCAGGGCGCCGGCGAAGCCAAACAGCGCAGTCGCCGCCTGCACGAGCGCAAAGGCGTGGGGGCGTTCTTCTTGGCTGGTGATGCCCATGACAAAGGGGGTGCCGTTGACGATAAAGAGAGCGCTGCCGACCCAACTCACCATCCAACAGCCCATAAGCCAGGCAGCTTGGGCGGCGGGCGGCAAGGCTTCTGCTAGCAACAACAGGACGGTCGCCAGGCCGGAGAGGCCAATGCCCAAGATCAGTGCTATGCGATTGCCCCAACGCGCACCCACCGCGCCGGCTGGGAGCGCGGCCGCGCCCCACACCAGTTGTCCCCCGCCGATCAACAGCCCGATAAACAGCGGTCCATAGCCCAAGCGCAGCAGGTAGACGTTAAAGAGCACACCAACAATGCCGTAATAGCCAAACGAAATGCTGCTGAATGCCGACAGATAGAGCCGAAAATCGCGATGAAAGCGCCCAATCATGGCCAACGACGCAACCATGCGGGCCATCCTTTCTCCAGCACGCGGGGTGCGTGGCAGAAAACCACTGAGGTTGGCAGCTCGGCTCGGTGTGTGATGGGCCGGGTGGTTGTGGTCGTAAACGTCGTGTGATGACGTGGGCAGGGAGGTCTGCTGGTACAGGTACGAATGCTGATATGACACAACTGTAGCATAGGCCGAAGGGCAAAGCAATGAGTTTGCGGGCGGTTTTTCTGCCGACAATGACTTGACAAGAGGAGGGCCGTCTCCTATACTCCAAACTCACCTGCCGGTCGGCGGCGGGTCCGGAGGTACGTTCGTCCGTGGTGACCGATGCCCGGAGAGGAGGCGCTATGATGAGTTTGACCAGGCGTAGCCCGGCCTGGCCTGTTCGCAGCCTGAATCCTGCCCCTGTCGTGACCCCCTCTGCCTCCGGTTGCTGCGGTAGCCGTTGTCGCGCCTGTTGTCGCTGCTTGTGTATGTAAGCCGGCATTTGGCGCGACTGCTCGACTCTTTCACTTCCGTCCACGTCGAAAACCGATTGCCGGCTTAGTCCCCGTCCCGTCGAGTCACGCGCCGGTGGGATGGCGTTTGCTTTGTGCCCACTCTGCGCTGGACGGGGCCGTTTTGCCGCTGTGTTGCGTTTTGCCGTTTTGCGTGGGCGTGCCCGATGTGGGCCGCCGTCGCCAAACGATCGCTTCCTATATGGTTGCAACGTGGGCCTTGGCGGCCCGCACCTTGACCACACTACACAGGAGAAACCAAGTATGAGCAGTGGATATGCAAAGCCCGACGTGTTGGTGAGCACCGACTGGGTAGCCGCGCACCTGAACGACCCCAACGTGCGCTTCGTGGAGAGTAACGAAGACGTGCTGCTGTATGACACCGGTCACGTGCCGGGCGCGGTCAACATTGACTGGCACGCCGACCTGAACGACCCGCTGGTGCGCGACTACATCGGGCCGGAGAAGTTCGCCGCGCTGCTGCGCCGCAACGGCATCAGCCCGGACACCACGGTCGTCTTCTATGGCGACAAGAACAACTGGTGGGCGACCTATGCCTTCTGGGTGTTCCAGTTGTTCGGCCACACCAACGCCAAGGTGATGAACGGCGGGCGGATCAAGTGGGTCGCCGAGGGCCGCGACTTGAGCAAGGAGCGCCCCAGCTATCCCGCGGCCAACTACCCCACACCGGTGCGCGAAGACGGTAAGATTCGCGCCTTCCGCGACCAGGTGTTGGCGCACCAGGCGGCCAGCAAGCCGTTGGTGGATGTGCGTAGCCCCGGCGAGTATCGCGGCGAGCTGCTGCACATGGCGGACTACCCGCAAGAGGGGTCGCTGCGCGGCGGCCATATTCCGGGCGCGCGCAGTATTCCGTGGGCGCGGGCGGCGAACCCGGACGGGACCTTCAAGAGCGCCGAAGACCTGCGCGCGATCTACGAGGGGGAGCAGGGGCTGAAGACCAACGACGACATCATCGCCTACTGCCGCATCGGCGAGCGCAGCAGCCACAGCTGGTTTGTGCTGACCTATCTGCTGGGCTACGAGAAGGTGCGCAACTACGACGGATCGTGGACCGAGTGGGGCAACGCGGTGCGCGTGCCCATCGAGCGGTAGGCTGCGGGACGCCCCTGGGCCGGGCGGTGGGGACAAATCAGAGTGCATGTGGAACCGGGGCGGCGCGCGATGCGCCGTCCCGGTTTTGTCTGGGGAATATGCTGCGCCGCGCCGGGCGCGTCTAGTTGACGCCGTTCTCCAGGACGGTCGGGTTGCGATCCGGCAAGGTGACGGACGGCAGCAACGCGTCCAGGTCGGCGGCCTGACCCTTGCGGATCCAGTCGCGCTGGACCTCTAGGGCCTCGGCTTTGGTGGTGCAGAGCGCAATGAGTGAGCAGCCGACAAAAACAAACCATTTGTCGTTATGAGCGAGAATATACGGTCGCGGCATGTGTCTCCATCCAGTGTAGTCTTGTCTTGGACCGAGCGACCCGGTCCTCCTATGCCGGGTTATCCAACCGGCGCGCGAACCCGTCGGCGGGCGACGGTGGTAGTAATCCAGGTATCGAGTTGTGCGGCGACGACCGGCCACGCATAGGTCGTCGCGATATGCTGTTGCAGCGCCGGTGTCGCGGGGTCTTCCGGTTGCGGCGCGGCCAGCCGTTGCGCGGCCCGGCTGAAAAGCTCGTCGTCGTCAGTGTATAGGCAGGCCGTATGATATTCGGGCGGGATCAGTTCGGGGTAGCTGAGCCGCGCAGGTAACAACGGAAAAGCGCCGGCGCAGATCGCCTCCAACACGCTGAGGCCGAAAAACTCATGGTCGGCGGTACTGATCACTAAGTCGGCCTGGCGCACCAAGTCGGCGTATGCCTGGCGTGACGCCACATAGCCCCAATGGACAATGTGGGCGGCCAGGCGGCTGCGGGCGGCCTCAAATTCCGCCGGTTTATTGCGAAAGTTTTCGCCCGCCACGGCCAACCGAAACGCGATCCCGGCTTGGTGCAAGCGTTCGAGCAGCGCAAAGAAGCGGTCGGGACGCTTGTCATACTCCCACCGCTGATTCCAGAGGATCAGCGGCGCGCCGGCGTTGGCGGGCCGTGGGGCCGGCGCAAAGAGATCGGCGTCGATGCCCACGGGCGACACGTCGCTGCGAGCGATCACCCGGTCCACATGCGACAGGTGGACGAAATCCGGATAGTGCTTGAGCAACCGGGGCAGGGCATCGAACCAACTATCCCGGTGATACGCGCTGTTAAAGAGCACACGGTCCGCCGCAAACTGGCTAAGCCAGTTGATCATGGCGTAGGTTAGGTCCGGTTTTTCGCCGGGACGCCAGGGATAAGTCAACTGGTTCTCGTGCATATAGCAGATCACCGGCGTCGCGGCGGGCAGGCGGCGGCGCACCAGGCCCAACCAGGTGGGCAAGTTGACCATATCCGTGGCGAGCACCGCGTCGGGTATCTCCCCGGCGGCGAGTCGCGCCTCGGCTTGGGCGGCCAACTCCAGCGCGCCGCCCTGCATACGCCACTTCCAGAAGCGCCCCGGCATGGTGAGCAGGGTGACGCGACAGCGGCTGTGGCGCTGATAGCCCGCGGCCCAAGCGGCATGGCTCCCCGTGTGATAGGGGGACAAAAGCCAGACGTGCAGCGGGCCTGCCGCTGCAGCGGGTAGTTCCGATGCGGCTGGGTTCATGGGCGAGCGATCGGTGAACGGCTGACGTTTCGTTTATTGTACACCGCGACGCGGCGATTGTCACCCTATGCGGGGGTTGAATTGTCGTCGGCGGCGGCGAGCGGTGCATCCAGCAGGCCGCGCAGGACGCTGGCGCGGCCCAGCAAGCCCAGGAAGTGGCCGCTCTCGTCTACCACGGGCAGGCGCTTAATGTTGTGCTGGAGCATGAGGTGGAGCGCACGGGGCAGCGGCGTTTCCGGGCGCACGGAGATGACCGGTGTGGTCATGAGGTCGACGGCGCGCTCGTCGCCGGCGGGCAGCACGCTCGCGCGCGCGGATGGCGCGCCCAGCAGTGTCCGCAACCGGCGCAACAGGGTGGGGTTGTCACGCTGGCGGCTGCGGCGCAGGAGGTCGCCGTCGGTGATAATGCCCAGGACGCGGCGGTGATCGTCCACCACCACCGCGCGCAGGGTGCGCGTGCGCTCCAACGCCTGGACGATCTCTTCCAGCCGGGCGTTGGGGCCGATGGTGGCGACATGGCTCGTCATGAGCGCGGCCACGGACGCGCCGGTGCGCGGCGGGGTGATGTGCGTATGGTTGGCGGCGAAGTGGTAATCCAGCGTGCGAAAGAGGTCTACCCGGCTCAACCAGCCGGTGAGGTGATCTTCATCGTCCACCACAGGCAGCCGCTTGAGACCGCGCTCGGCCATGAGCTTGGCCGCGGTGCGTACAGTGTCGTCGGTGTGCAGGCTGACGGGCGCGGGGGTCATAATCTCGGCGGCGGTCAGGCCGGACTGTTCCAGGCCGGCGATCTGGCTTTGGATCTGTGCGGCGGAGAGTTCAGTCTGGAGACCGAGCCGAGCAGCCAGGTCGGCGCGGCGCAGCAGGTCGCCATCGGTGATGATGCCCAGCAGCCGGTTATCGCCGGTGACGACGGGCAGGCTGCGCATCCCGCGTGCCAGGAGCAGGCGGACGACTTCGCTCACGGGGGTGGTGGGGTGGACGCTGACGACTTCGGTGCGCATGACATCTTGGACGGGGGCGTCGAGGGGGGCGGGGCGGCGGCCCGGCGCATACTGGAGCACGTCGACCGTCTCCACGGTGATCAGCCCCCCATCTACCAGACCGCGCACCTGGGGCAAGAGGCGTTCGACGCGCGCTTGGCTGTCTACCCAGACGACGATGACGGGCAGGTCGGTGGAGAGGGTGACGATGGACGCGGTGTGGATGCGGCTGTGCGCGCCGAAGCCGGCCAAGCCGCGCGTCACGGTCGCGCCGGATGCGCCTTCGCGGCGCAACAGCTCCAGGATCGCCATATAGAGGGGTTTCCCCTGGGATTGGTCGCTTTCGCCGATGTAGATAGCGACGCGCACCGCTTGTCCTTCGATCTGCATGGGTGACTCCGCCCCAGCTAGCCGAACACCCGGGCGAGAACCATCCCCACCCAGGCGGCGGTCAGGCCGATCAGGTTGTTGGCAAAGAGATTGATGAGGCTGCGCCCCAGACTGCCGTCTTGGGCCAGGGTGAGGCTTTCCACGGCAAAGGACGAGAAGGTGGTGTAGGAGCCGAGAAAGCCGACGGCGAGCAGCAAGCGCACGTCGGGGGCCAGCCCGATGCGGCCCGTGCTCAGGCTGATCAGAAAGCCCAGCACCAAGCAGCCGGTGACGTTGACGATGAGCGTACCATAGGGGAAAGCTGCGCCAAAACGGTCGGCGGCCCAGAGACTAACCAGATAGCGGGCGTTGGCGCCCAAGACCGCGCCCGCGGCGATCAACAAAAACCGATTCATGCGCCGCTTTCTAGCCGCACAGCGGTAGTGAAGTCTAGAGAAATGTAGAGAAGAGAAGTATCACGCAAAGCCGCCAAGACGCCAAGACGCCAAGAAGAAGCGGCAAAGAGGACGCTTCCTGATTCTCTGTCTTCTTTCCGGCTTTTCTTGGCGTCTTGGCGCGTGACCGCTGCCCTTCTTCCCGGTTGTCTTAGGCCGTGATAGCCCCGTGCGCGATGAGCCACTGCACGGCCTCGTAGACAGCCTGGAAGGACGTATAGCGCGGGCGATAGTCCAGCAGCCGCTGCGCCTTGGCGATGCTGCAATTGGGGCTGTGCGCGATGTGGTCCCAGGTGGCGCGGGCTTCGTCCGGCGTGTGCTGCGCCTGCCATTCGGGCCAGGGCAGATAGCGCACGTTGGCTGCGCGGCCGAACCAGGCCGCCACGGTCTCGGCATAGCCGCGCAGCGTGACCGCGGCGGGCGACACGGTGTGGAACTCCTCGCCTACTGCGCTGCTCCGGTAGCGGATGGCCTGCATGAAGCTCTGCGCCACGTCGTCGGCGTGGACGTGATGCACGGTCTCCATGCCCAAGTTGGGCAGCAGGACTTCTTGCCCCTGGGCCAAGCGGCTAAAGATGACCGGGTCAAAGTGGCCTGCCGGGTTGAGCGGGTTCCAGCCGGGGCCGACGATATGGCCGGGGTGCAGCGCGGTGGCGGGGAAGCCATGCCGCCGCGCCTGGTCCATCAGATACTCGACGATGGCGAGCTTTTGGATGCCGTAGTCGCCAAAGGGCCGGCGCGGTTGGTCCTCGGTGGTGGGGACCTGGACGCTGGGGCCGTGGGTCCAGATGGTCCCACAGTGCAGGAAGTGCTGCACCTGTCCGGTCAGAGCTTCGACGATCTGCTGCGCGCTGGCGAGCGTGAAGCAGACCATGTCGATGACGATGTCGGGCTGGAGGTCGCGGATCTGTGCGCCGAACGCGCCGCTTGTCTCGGCGGCGGCGCGGTCAATCACGACCTGGCGGACGGTGTTCCAGGCGGCATGGGGCGTGTACGGTTGGCGTTGGCCGCGGGTGACGTTGGTCACCTGGTAGCCCGCCGCGACCAGCCGCGGGACCAGGTACGTGCCGACGTGACCGCTGCCGCCGATGATGACTACGTGGATCATGGTGGTGTCCTCTGTGGAATGGGAGGTGATGGGGGCGGGGCAAGCGTCGGAAGTCTACTCGCGAGTTGCGTCTTTTACCGCCGTCTCGCTCTTTCTTTGTTCCCAGGTTTGAACCAGAAATGTCGCCATTGCCCCGGCCAGATTTACCGCAAGTTCGGCGTGACGAGGTGCTGGGCGTATCGGACGACTGCCCTTGCCGTGTGCATCTCCAAGTTTGTTGCGTAATGAACCAAGCCCCTCGACAACAGATTTACAACCGCCGAGAATCTGACGAAATACCTGTTCCGAGTGCTCGCTGGGCGCAAGTCGTAACTTCGTTGCCGTTAGGTGATATAGCTTGGGCAGATCAGCATCGTCATCGTACTTTTCATCCAAGTCGTTAAGAATGGTTTTGCATACGCTTTCGACCAGAGTTCGAGCCGTTGTGATAGCTCCGTCAGGATCCCCTAATCGTCTCTGCAGGGCGATTTGCCAAGCCCGTGCCACATGCTCAGTGTTTAGTATTTGCAGCGACTGGGCGATATCAGCATCGGCAGGACCTGCAATCTGTTCGAGACGATTGAGAACCGGGGAGAACGCATCCCAAAGTATCCTTCGTCGATCAGCATAAGTACTTGCAGCTTGTTTTATGTGTTCCCAGAAGTGAGATAAATCGCGACACTTACGTACAAAATCAGGCAAGATTGGGCCGACGATAGGATGGTGCAACAATTCTGCACGCAACTGCTGATAACGCGCGTTGTCGCCTCCTCCGCCCGTTGCTATGGCAATCAGCATGTCCTGCAACTCAGACACCTGATGCTGTGTTCCATCCATCTATTGCTAACCCTTGTATCAGTATCGCCCTTGTTCCGCCCCTTTGCGCTCTTGGCGGCTTGGCGTGAGACTCTCTGCTCTTTCCCCTTTATGCGGGCGGGTCGCCCCAGCAGCGGTCGATCTCGGCTTGGCCGCGGCGCATGGCGAGCAGGAGCGCGTCTTGGTCTAGCGGGAGGGCGAGACAGCGCACGCCCACGGCCCGCGCGACCGCGTTGGCGATGGCCGGGCTGATGGGAATGGAGCTGATTTCGCCCACGCCTTTTGCGCCGTAGGGACCGTCGGCGGTGCCGTGCTCGACGATGAAGTTCTCCATGTGGGGCATGTGCTTGATGCCCGGCATCTTGTATTGGCCCAGGTGTTGGGTCCAGGGCACGCCGTTTTCTTCGATGTAGTGCTCGGTGAGCGCGTTGCCAATGCCCATGACGATGCCGCCTTCGATCTGGCCGCTGAGGCTGAGCGGGTTGATGGCGCGGCCCACGTCGTGGCCGGAGGCGACGCGTTCCACTGCGATTTCGCCCGTCTCCACGTCTACGCTGACCAACGCGGCGTGGATGGCGTAGGAGAAGGCGAAGTGCATGTCGCCGCCCGTGCCCAGGGGCTGTGTCTTGGGCGCCCAGTATTCGTAGCGCAGCCGCGGCTCGCGGCCCTCGGCCAGCATGGCTTGCACGGCCTCGGCAAAGGTGAGGGTGCGGCTGGTGGGGCCGGGCTTGCCGTGGGCGTGATGCCCGTTATGGCCGTTGGTTCCATTCGCTTGGCCCCTGACCTGGGCCAAGCGCGCCTCGTCCACATAGGCCAAGCCTTCGTGGAAGGCGATCACGTCGGGCGGGACGTCGAACTTCTCGGCCAAGACGGCCTGCATCTGTTGGCGCATGGCGCGGGCGGCGAGCCGGGCCGCATTGCCGCTGACATAGGTCTGACGGCTGGCGGTGGTGGGGCCGCCGTCCGGGGTGCGGTCGGTGTCCATGACCAGTACGCGCACTTGGCTGAAGGGCAGGCCCAGTTCCTCGGCGGTGCAGGCGGCCAACACGCCGATGAGGTTTTGGCCCATCTCGGCGCTGCTGGTGCGGATCTCGGCCTGGCCGGTGGGATAGACCTCGACCTCGGCCTCGGCCTTGTCGGGCGCGCCGCCGCCCAAGCCGGTGTTTTTGTAGCCCGCGGCCAGCCCCCAGGCATAGCGTTTGGTCCCGATCTGGACGGGCGCAAAGAGGTCGGCGGGCGGCGCAGAGCGCGCGGGCGCGCCCGGCAGGGTGGGCAGCGGGTGCCCTCCGGGCGCGGTCCACCAGCGGCGGATCGCCCCTTCGACCTTGTCCAGACACTCCAATAGCCCCACACTCTCGCGCAGGGTTTGGCCGGTGGCGGTCATCATACCGACGCGCAGGGCGTTGACGCGGCGCAGTTCCGCCGGGTCCATGCCCAATGCGATCGCGAGCAGGTCCATGTTGGATTCCACGGCAAAGGCCGACTGGACGACGCCAAAGCCGCGGAACGCGCCACAGGGCGCGTTGTTGGTGTACATGGCGTAGCAGTCGATTTGGGCGTGGGGGACGGCATAGGGGCCGGTGGCGTGGGTGGTGGCGCGGGTCATCACCTTTTCGCCCAGGCTGGCATACGCGCCGCTGTCGCCGTAGAGTTCGGCCATCACCGCGGTGAGTTTGCCGTCGCGCGTCGCGCCGGTCTTGACGCGGATGATCGTGGCGTGGCGCTTGTGATGGAAGCGCAGGCTTTCTTCACGCCTCTAGAGGATCTTGACCGGGCGGCCTGTGACTGTCGCGGCCAACGCGGCGTGAATTTGCCCGGAAATGTCCTCCTTGCCGCCAAAGCCGCCGCCCATCACCGTGCCGCGGACGCGTACGTCCTCGTCGTCCAGCCCCAGGCTCTTGGCGACCTGACGGCGGTCGCTGTAGGGGATCTGGCTGCCCACGTAGATCGTCAGCTTGGCGTGGTCGGCGTCGTAACCGGCGGGCACGGCGACCGAACATTCCGGTTCGAGGAAGGCATGCTCGGTCATGGGGGTGCGATAGGTGCGCTCGACGATGACATCGGCCTGGGCAAAGCCGGCGTCGATGTCGCCCTGGCGCACCTTGATGTGCTTGAGCAGATTGCCGCCGGGCCGGTCGGGATGGAGTACGGGCGCATTGGCCTGCCGCGCCGCCA
>CAYJQA010000086.1:10578-12836 GCA_964372065.1 uncultured Litorilinea sp. | reverse complement strand
CACTCGTGATGCGCAACGTCGCGCGGATCTTGTCCGTGATCTGCTGCCGGTGGCTGCGGCTGCTCACCAACACCATGCGGTTGGTCTTGTCGCAGTCGCCCACATGCAGGTTGACCCGTTCTTCTTGCTCATACAGCCACGCGCCAACGCCGACCGCCCCGGCATAGAGCAGTCCGCTCTCCGGCTGCATCACTACCCCCATCATCGGTCGTCCGCCGATGGCGAGACCGATCATGATCGAAAACTCACCGTTGCGGGCGATAAACTCTTTGGTGCCGTCGAGCGGGTCGATGATCCATACGCGCTCCCGCTCCAGACGCACCAGATCGTCTTTCGACTCCTCCGAAAGGAGGCCGTCATCCGGGTACATGGCTCGGACCCGCGTCACGATATGTTGGTTGGCAGATCGATCTGCCTCGGTCACCGGCTCGCGGTCCATCTTGTAGCGGACTTCACTCGAGCCAACATAAAATGTATTCACGATCGTCGCCGCCTCGCGTGCCAGTCGGCTCGCGAACTGCAATTCTGCGGTTAGGTCGGTCACGCTTGCCGATTCTTGGGTCATGTCACTCGCTTCCCATCAATGCTACATATTCGGACAGCCGCTAAGGGCGGTAGGATTGTAGCAACAGATGCAGACCGCGGCAAGTTACCATCGACCCGACACTCGCGACGCCGCGCAGCGGAATCCGAGCCATTCCGCAACCGTCTCGGCAGCTATCTGCTCCTGAGCGTGAACCGTCAGCGCCTGCGGGTCGCTCCGAAAAGACCCGCCCTTCACCAGCCGCAGCCCTGCGCTTTCGCCTGCGGTAGACGTCCACTCCGCCACATTGCCGGCCAGGTCCGACACCCCCAGCCAACTATCGCCGGCCGGACGGTACGCACCCACGGCCAGCGTGTCCCCCACGCCACTGCCCGCACCGTTGGCCCATTGGGGCGCATAGCTTTCACCCCAGGGATACGTAAGCGCCGTTGCCCCCGCACCATCGCCCGCGGCCACTTGCCATTCCACCGCGCTCGGCAGCCGCTTGCCCCGCCAGTCGCAATAGGTCTCGGCATGGGCGTATGTGACATAAACCACCGGGAACTCGTGAAATGCCGGGTCCGTGAAGTAATTCGGCTGCGTGGCGCTCGCATAGCCGGCGGGCGGCGGACAAATCCCCGCGTCCATGCAGCGCCGGAAGTCGTCGTTAGTCACTTCAAAGCGGTCGATCAAGAACGCGTCAATCGCCGTGTTCACAAGGACCATGCCGCCGTCACCTGCGGCGCGCTGCGCGTACGTGCCCGCCGGCACGGCCGCCATGTCCGCCGGTGCGGTGATGCCCTGCTGCCAAAAGAAGCCGACGATCAGAATCACCAGCGTCGCCAATAGGCCGCGCCGCAGCCAGACCTTGTCGCGTCTCACGCCGCGCGCCGCTTCCCCTGTGTCGAGGAGGCCGTTACGCTCCCCCATTTCGCGCAGCGCGCTGACTGCGCTCGCCCGCTTCCACGGATCGGGGTCCGCTTCCGACGTATGTTGCAGGGCCGCAATCAGCCCTCGATACAACGTCTGCTCCGCGGCGCGCGCCGCCGTCGTCAAGAACGTGGCCCGCAGCGGCGATTGCCACGCCGTCAATCCCTCGTGCAGGAGTAGGATTGTCCGTTCGTCGTCGTGCTGATGCTTCAGGGCGGTGACAACGCCGCGCCCGTAGGCCAGCGCCGTGCGCAGCAGCAGCGTGCGCTGCGCCTCGCCCACGGGATGCCCGGCCTCGAGCAGTTGCAGCGCCTCCTGCAGCAGACCGCTCGGCGGCAGTTCGCCGGCAGCCCACCACCGCGTCAAGGCAACATCCAGTAGCTCCTGCACGGCGGCCACACGCCGCGCGGCCGCGCCGGTCGGCGGCCGGCGCGCCTGGGTGCTTGCCCCCGCCGATCGGGCGACGGGCTTGGCCGACGGGCGCGCGCCTGCGGACGGGGCATCGCCGCGCCTGCCCTGAACCGGAGTCGTGGGCGCGTGACTTTCGCCACCAAAGTCCCACGCAAAGGTGGATTCGCCTGCAAGCTGCTTTGCCCGGTCTTGCGCCGCATCGGGCTTTGGCGGCGGCTCGTCGCGCCGTGACATAGACGAATTGTACTCACCCCGCGGGGCGCGGGCAAGCCCGCCTAATTGCCTCGGGTGCGTCCCAGAATTTTGGCAACGATATTAGTCTGACCGTAGATTCTCTTATCGATGTCAAGCGGCAAAATGGGCAGTTTTAGCCAATCTGAGCGGGTCGAAGGGG
>CAYJQA010000086.1:0-10568 GCA_964372065.1 uncultured Litorilinea sp. | reverse complement strand
GGGTTTCCCCACCCGCCTTGTGGGCCCCCGCGGCGGGGTTGATATAAAACCGCCGCCACGCCCCTGCTATCCTTTTCCCGAAAATGTGGGACGCACCCTATTGCCTCTGGCGTTAACCGTTGCCTGCCAACTTGACAGGGCAGGCACAGACAACTACACTCGCGGCATGGCGAAGAAGACGTTGGGCTATGTCGAACTTGAGTGGCAATGTCCGGTTTGTCAGACGCGCAATCCGGGCAGCGCACGGGTGTGCAAGGGCTGTGGGTCGCCCCAGCCGCCGGACGTGAAATTCGAGACGCCGGTGGCCGCGACCGCCAGCAAGAGCGCCGAAGTCGTGGCGCAGGCCACCGCCGCGCCCGACATCCATTGCCCTTATTGCGACGCTCGCAATCCCGCCGGCGCGACCGTTTGCATACAATGCGGCGGCGACCTCACCAAGGCGACCGCGCGCCAGTCAGGCGAAGTCCTGGGTGGTCTCGGCGACGCCGCGCCTAAGGCCGTCGCCTGCACGGCCTGCGGCACCGAAAACCCAGCCGATCGCCAGTTCTGCCAGAACTGCGGCGCGCCCTTGCCGCGCGCCGCGGCCAAGCCGCAGCCGGCCCCGCAGACCGCTCCGAAGTTTCCGCTCGGTTGCCTGATCGCCGGTGGCGTATTGGCGCTGCTGCTCGTCGTCGGCCTGGCTTTTCTGTTCATGAGCGGCGGCCAGACCACCGAAGTAGTGGGTCGTGTGGTGGATACCCAGTGGGAGCGCCGGATCACCATCTTGGGCCTGGCCCCCACCACACGCGTCGCCTGGTTCGACCAGATTCCGCAAGATGCCACGGTCGGCCGCTGCACCGAGGACGTGCGCGAAGTGGTCGACAGTCCTGTCCCCGGCAGCCGCGAAGTCTGCGGCACGCCCTATGCCGTGGATCAAGGGACGGGCTTCGCCGAGGTCGTCCAGGATTGCCAGTACGAGGTGATCGACCGCCGCTGTGAATACACGGTCAACGAGTGGCGTCAGGTCGACGTGGTCGTGGCGCAGGGCGCGGGGCCAGCGGCGGAGTGGCCCGCTCTGAACCTCATCGCAAAACAGCGTGAAGGCGATCGCGAGGAGCGCTACCTCTGCCGCTTTTCCGCCAATGATGCGCTGTATGTGTATCAAGCGGGCAGCTACGACGAGTTCCGGCAGTGTGAGTCTGATTCGACCTGGAACTTGGTCGTGAACGAGTCGGGTCGTGTGTTGCAGGCTACGCCAATCGCCTGAGTACGCCGCCCGTGACCCGCTTGGGCTGACGTCCGTTCGCCGGTGATTGTTGATCCCGCCAACGCGTGGGCCATGCCGCCCCGCGTTGTTCATTTACGTCAATGCCGTTGGAGAGAGACATGGCACACTTTCCGCCCGTAGACGAGCAGATGAAGATCCTTATGCGTGGCGTCGACTTCGGCGACGAACTGACCTACGCCAACATGGAGCGCGAACTGCGCCAGCGCCTCCAAGAGAGCTACGACAGCGGGCAACCCCTGCGCGTGTATTGCGGCTATGATCCATCGTCGCCGGACCTGCATCTGGGTCACACCATCACCATGCGCAAGCTGCGCCAGTTTCAGGACCTGGGCCACGCCGTCACGTTTCTCATCGGCACGTTCACGGGTATCATCGGCGACCCCAGCGACAAGGACAGTGTGCGCCGCCAGCAAACCCTGGACGAGGCCATCGCGAAAGCCGAAAGCTACGCCGAACAGGCTTGGGCAGTCCTGGACCGCAGCAAGGCGACGGTGCGCTACAACCACGAATGGCTCGCTGGCCTCGACTTCGCCAAGATCATCGACTTAGCCAGCAACTTCACCGTGCAGCAGTTCTTGGCGCGTGACAACTTCAGCAAACGCTACGCCAATGGCGACGCCCTGTGGTTGCATGAGTTCTTCTACGCCCTCATGCAGGGCTACGATGCGGTGGCCCTCGCGACCGACGTGCAAGTCGGCGGGACCGATCAACTGTTTAACCTGATGGCGGGGCGCAAGCTCATGGAGTCATTCGGCCTCAAGCCGCAGGTCGTCCTCACCTCGCGGATCTTGGTCGGCACCGATGGCGTCCAGAAAATGAGTAAATCCACCGGCAACTACATCGGCATCAGCGAGCCGCCAGGGGTCATCTTCACCAAAGTGCTCAATGTGCCCGACGCCGCCATCCGCAACTACGCCGAACTCGTGACCACATGGTCGCAGGCCTACATCGACGAAAGTTTCGCGGCTGTCCAGTCCGGAGAGTTGGACATTCGCCAGTTGAAACACCGCTTGGCGTGGGAGATCGTCCAGATCTTTCATGGTGGACCTGCTGCCGACCGCGCCGCGGCTGACGCTGCCGCCATGTTCCAGGGCGAAGCCCCCAGCGATGCGCCCGACTTTGCCCTGTCTGGTTCTACGAGTGTGATCGATATTCTGGTGTCGGCGGCGATTTCCAAGAGCCGGAGTGAGGCGCGCCGCCTGATCCAACAGGGCGGTGTGCGTCTCAATGGCGAGGTGGTTGGCGACGTGGAGGCGGTTGTCACGCCCAGCGCCGCCACAGCTCAGACACTGCAGGCGGGTAAGCGCCGCTTCTTGCGGCTTACCGCGCGCCGGGCATAAAAAAGAACTGCCGTCCATCGCGGTTCCCCCGAAAGCGGCTAGGCCGCACCGCGATGAACGAGCAGTTCATGTTTAGGAATATAGCATACTCCCTTGCGAGATGCAAGCGCGCCCAAGCAACGATTTGCTTACAATATCTTATACAACGTTATCACGTTGGTGTGCCCGCCCGTGCCGGGCAACGCGTAGCGCGACAAGGCGTGCGGGCACGGCTACACTGCAGCAACCGCCGCCAAAGCCCCCGTATTGGCTCAGCGTGTAGCCGCGCCGCAGTCCCGCCGCGACTCGGCGACCGGCGTCTCGACTGATGTTCATTCCCAAGTAGAGGAGCTTCCTATGGGACTTTTCGAAGGCAAACGCGGCCTTGTCTTTGGCCTCGCCAACAAAGACAGCATCGCCTGGGGCATCGCGTCTGCCCTCCACGAAGAAGGTGCGGAGCTTGGCTTCTCCTACGCCGGCGAAGTGCTCAAGAAGCGGGTCGAGCCGTTAGCCGCCAGCATTGGCAGCCAGTTTGTCCGCGAATGCGATGTGACTGACGACCAAGCGATCGACAACCTCTTCAGCGCCGCTGCCGACCATTTTGGCACCATCGACTTCTTGGTCCATGCCGTCGCGTTTGCCCCCAAAGAAGAGCTTGGCGGTCGCTTCAGCAACACCACGCGCAACGGGTTTCGGATCTCGCTGGACGTGAGTTGCTATAGCCTGATCGCGCTGGCGCGGCGCGCCCTCCCACTCATGCCTAACGGCGGCAGCATCCTCACGCTCACCTACTATGGGGCCGAGAAAGTCACGCCCAACTACAATGTGATGGGTGTGGCCAAAGCCGCGCTCGAAGCCAGCGTCCGCTATCTTGCTTGGGACCTGGGGCGCGAGCGCATCCGCGTCAACGCCATCAGCGCCGGCCCCATTAAGACGTTGGCCGCCTCCGGGATCAGCGGTTTTCGCCGCAGCCTGGGCCTGGTGGGAGCCACCGCGCCCCTGGGCAACGTCACCCAAGAGAACATCGGAGATACCGCCCGCTTCTTGCTTAGTGATTGGGCATCCCACATCACCGGCGAAGTGCTGTACGTGGATGGCGGCTATCATATCATGGGTGCGCCCGACCTGGATCGCGCCGACGAACAGGCAAAGGCGCAGGCGTGACCCGGTCGCCGCACGTGCTGGGTGTCGTCGCATGACCTTGAAAGTGGAAACGCTCGACCGGGTTCCGGTCGAGCGTTTCATCAATTCAGGCGACGGAGCAGGACCATCACAGACGCATGGTTACGCGGATTTGAGGTGCTCGCGGATCAGCAGCGCGGCCGCTGCCCCCTCACCCGCGGCCGTGGCGACCTGCTTGGTGCTCCCCGCCCGCACATCACCGGCGGCAAAGATACCCGGCACACTGGTCTCGAGGAGGCTTGGCTCACGATTCTCATAACCGCGCGGACGCTGGCCGTCATGCACCAAAGCATGGCCGGTGACGATGAACCCCCAGGGGTCAAGCCGCAGCTGATTTGGCTGCAAAAAGCCTGTGTTGGGCGTCAGTCCGATAAAGACGAACATGCCGGCGGGGTGGATGGTTTCGGTGTTTTCCGTCTGGTTGTCGCGGATCGTGACAGACGTGAGCTTACCCCCTGCACCGTCGACGCGCACCACCTCAGTATTGAAGCGGACCGTGATTTCCGGGCGGCGCAGCACCTGCTCCTGGATCACCTGGCTGGCTTTCAACTGGTCGCCACGGACAAGCAACGTTACATGCTCGGCCATGTTCGCCAGAAATAGGCTCTCTTCGGCTGCGCTATTGCCGCCGCCGACCACCGCCACCGGCAAGTCCCTGTAAAACGGGCCATCGCACGTGGCGCAGAAGTGAATGCCCGCGCCGATGAAGTTATTTTCGCCCGGCATCCCCAGCCGGCGGTAACGGCTGCCATTAGCTAGGAGCAGGGCATGGGCGCTGTACTCGCTGCCGTCGGCGGTGCCCACGCAGTGGTAGTTGTCGTGACTTCGAATCCCCACCACATCCTGCGCTTGCAGCATCTCCACTCCGAAACGGGCGGCCTGGCGGCGCAGCTGATCCGCAAATACACCGCCCTCAACGCCGTCTGCGAAGCCCGGCATATTATCCAATCGCTCCGTGGCGGCGGCTTGCCCGCCGAGAGCGGCGCGTTCGATGACTAATGTCTCGATCCCCTCGCGCGCGGCGTAGAGCGCGGCCGTCAAGCCCGCCGGGCCACCACCAATGACGATGAGATCATAGTGGCTGCGCGCCGCCGTCATGGGCATCCCTAGCTTGGCAGCCAGCGCGGCGTTGGATGGTTCGACCAAGATCGAACCATCAGCGAACTCGAGTGTCGGGATGATACGCTTCCCATCGTTCTTTGCCAGCACATACGCTTCGCCGGCCTTGTCCACTTCGATGTCTACCCAGCGGTAGGGGATCTGGTGTTCGCCGAGGAATTGTTTGCTACGGCGGCAGTCGGGGCACCAGTAGGCGCCGTACACCGTGATTGCGGGTTGGGTCATCATTCGTTTATCCAGTCGCGTCATTGTGCAAGCCACAAAGTGGCAAGCGTGATCGGTTGAGTCATACTGCTGGACGACCCGGGCACCACGGATCTTACGGCGCGCACGAAAGAGCGACGTGTGATCCCCTTGACGTGAGATTCCATGCACTCGCCCTGGCAACTGGAGCAGCGCTGAATGGCGTAGTCGTGGGCGACATCCAATGGCGGATGCTGCCGCAAGAGTATCCCAACTGGAAGAGCGTCTACCATTACCTTCGCCTCTGGCGGAAGACAGGGGTATGGCAACGGGTTCATGACACCCGACGCGCGCGGGTACGCCGCCAAGCGGGGCGACACAAACAGCCTGCGGCGGGCTGTCTGGATAGCTAGAGCGTGAAAAGCACTGCCGTGCCAGGTGCCCGTGGCTACGACAAGGCCAAAAACGTGACGGGACGCAAACGCCATCTCCTGGTCGATACATCGGGCTTACTCATGGCGGTGGCGGTGACTCCCGCCTCCGTGCAAGAACGCGATGGGGCCATCCAGCTCTTTCAGCGGCTCCCAGGAGCGTGCAAGAAATTGCGCCGCATCTGGGTCGATGGCGGCTATCGTGGGCCAGTTCTGGCGAAGTGGGTGGCCCAACACCGTCGCTTCGTCCTGGAGTGCGTGTTGCGCCCACCGGCGCGGCAAGGCTTCGCCGTCTTGCCGCGCCAGAGGGTCGTGGAACGAACCTTTGCCCGGCTCAATCATCACCGCCGCCTCAGTAAGGACTATGAAGTCCTGAGGACCACCAGCGAGGCCTTCGTCTACATCGCCATGATTCGCATCATGCTGCGTCGTTTCGCCCGTGCTTGACCTTTTCAGTCAGTTTCTTAGGAGGGTGACTTGCGCGATGGGCCGCGCCGGTCTGGGCGATGGTGGACCCTCGCTCCACCCTTCACGAGCCGCAAACGAACTCTGCGGCAGAGGTAAGAAAGTGACGGCGGCGTGCGTCAGAAGGATAGAAGGGTACGCAACCCAACGGACAAACCCAATCTACTGTCACGCACAAGGAGTTACAGCTCATGGCTACAGCGAATCTACCCCGCACACAACATCCGTCGTTCGTCAAATCCGTGGTCATCGGCGCGGTCAGCGGTCTCGGCGGCGGCATCGTCTTTGGTATGATGATGGCTATGATGGGGATGTTGCCCATGATAGCGATGCTCGCCGGTTCTCAGGACCCGATGGTCGGCTTTGGGGTCCACATGCTCATCAGCGCGGCCATCGGCGGCGCCTATGGCCTGGTGGCAGGACATCTGCCGCAGAACGCCGGTTTGGCTATCATGGCCGGTGTGGTCAACGGTGTCGTGTGGTGGGTGTTGGGCGCGCTCATCCTGATGCCGTTGATGCTCGGCATGGGCAACATGGTCCTGCAAATTGGTCAGGCCCAGTGGTTGAGCCTGATGGGCCACATGGTCTTTGGTGTGATTGCAGGGCTGCTCTTCCTGCTACTGAACAAGCGCATGTAAAGGCGTTGGCAGTAAGGGTGCAGGGTATGTCTCCAGGAAGCTTGCGTGATCAACGTCGCAAGCTTCCTGGAGACTTTGTCATTTTCTAACACCATCCATCCCGCGTGGACTCACCCGCTTTAGGGCAAACCTAGAGAGGCTCCATCGAGCCGTCGCCGTCTATGCCGAATTTGGCGCACGCCTCAGAAAGGGACATACATGGCCGACACAAACGAACACCCCGAAGCGGAGTCCTTTAGTGCATTTAAGGATTCCTTTGCGTATGGTTCGCGTTCGGATCTGAACTTTAAGTTCCTCAAAACCCTGAACGACGCCGACGCGGCGCGCTTCTTCCAGGAGTTGCTCTACCGCTTGAGCGATACCTTCGATGACAGCGATCTGAGCCGGCTATGGGAACACGTATTCACCACGCAAGCGTGTGCTTATGCCGGGGCCGGGCGATGGACCTACGCCGAAGGGCCATTTACACCGCTGCGCAAACCGCTGGCCGCGTCACGGGTCGCCTTGCTGACTTCCAGCGGTCACTTTGTCGACGGCGACGACCCTGAACCTTTTGGCGTCAGGCACATGACCCAAGCGTAAGCCGCCGCGCGCATCGACGATTTTCTCAAAGAGGAGCCGGTGCTGTCCGTCATTCCGGCGGACACACCCACGGCCAATCTACGCGTGCGGCATGGCGGCTATGACACTCGCAGCGCCCAGAGCGACTCCAATGTGGCTTTTCCCCTGGATCGCCTGCGTGAACTGGTGCAAGAGGGGCGCATCGGGGAGTTGGCCCCGCTGGCCTACTCCTTTGTCGGCGCCTGCGCGCAACTGCCGCTGCTCAAACGGACCGGGCCAAAGTGGGTGGAGCAACTGCGGGCGCAAGGCATTGACGCCGCCGTTCTGGTGCCGGTCTGACCGGTCTGTCACGTGTCCGTGGGACACGTCGCACGGTTGCTCGAAGCGGGCGGCATCGCCACTGTCGTGATTGCGGTTGCCGCCTTTCGCGACCGGCTGCAAGCCATGAGCCTGCCGCGTCTGGTGCTGACACCGCATTTGATGGGGCGGCCTGTGGGCATGCCCAGAGACCAGGCGCGCCAGCGCACCACGCTGCAAGCCGCCCTGGAGCTGCTGGAGCAAGCCACGCACGGCAAGACGGTGGTGGAGCTGCCCGTGCGCTGATCACGCAGTGGGCGCGTAGATAGCATCATCTAGATCAGACGGCGCGCCCTTTGAGGGGTGCGCCATCGTAGTATGGTTATGCAGCGGGGCGAGACTGCTTACACGCCGAGAGTTTTCACCTGGAGGGCGACCAGGGCAGCGATTAGTCTTAACATTCATTGCCGGCGTGTCGCCAACGACACATCGGGATCGGCCAACTGGCTGTCACCGAATGGCGGCCCCCGACGCCATCACGCGCATCCAGCAGACGTTCATGCCGCCTGCCGAGCATGCGTAGTTGGAAAAGAGGCGTCCTGCCGCATGGGTCACCGCCGGGTGGCCGCCAGGCCGCGGAGTAGGACGGTGAACTCCTCTTGGCAATCCGGGCACATATCCAGATGGCGTTGTACGAGCGGTAGGAGCGGCGCGGTATCCGCGCCGCGATCGATGGCGTCGGCCATGACGTCCAGGAGGGGGTACGCCTCATCGCAACTCAGTTCCTGTTCCTGAGTGTGCGCAAGTTGCGCCAGAACCTGCCGCAACGTTGTGGATGGACGCGGGCTTGACGCCTTGCCCTGCTTGACACCACCGGCCCACATGCGCCGGAAAATGGCGCGGATGTTCACAGTTCCTTCCGATCTAGCGTCCGTTACCGTCCGGCGCACGATCGGCTGTGGGCAAGCGCCCGCAGTCACCGGCGGATACAGACGACTATAAGATCATGCATCCCCTAGATGGGGTCTGGGCGCGCGATCTTACCCAGGGCTGCCGGAATTCGCAGGAGACTGGTGGGCGCTGATGGCGGCTAGACGGGAAGAACGGGCGTAAGGTGGGAAGGGGACGGCGAATGTTACACCGTCGCGACGAGGGTGCGGGTGGGGAATCGCTAGGAGAGGGTGGCGCGCAAGGCAGCCAGCAGGGCTTCGAACTCCTCATGACAGTCGCGGCAGCGGTTCAGATGATCCTGGACAAGCGGCAGCGCCTCTGCCGCGTTCTTACCCGCCAACACCAACTCGGCAAAGCGGTCGAGTTGCTCGAAGCACTCGTCGCACCCAATTTCATCCGGGCGGGTCCCGGCGATCATCTGCACCATCTGCTTGATTGACGGTTGCTCGTCCATCAACACCTCCTACAAACTCGCAGCTTCACGATTGCTCGAACATGGCCAGCAGTTCTTGCGGTGCGAACCCTTCCTCCAGGATACGCTTCTGTAAACGTCGGCGTCCGTCGTGGAGAAGCTTATAGAGCGCGTTGCGGTTCGTGCCCAGGCGGTCCGCCACTTCCTGCAACGGCATGCCCCCCTGCATCACCGCCATCATGGCCGTCTGCTGACGCTCGGTCAGTTCCTCCTGGATGATACGCCGGATGGTCGCCATCATCATCTGGACCGTGGCCGCCTGTCCTGGATCCGGCGACTTGTCCATGAGAATGTCCGGTGTAAAGTCAGACATCTCACTGTGCGTGATCAGGTCGTCCAACGATACATCACGCCAGCGCCGGCGACGCAATTCGGTGAGCGCCACGCGCACGCACACCTTCTGCGCCCAGGTCGTAAAGAGGGCCTCTCCCCGATAGGACGACAACTCCGCCAGAATCTTGAGCAACCCGTCCTGGACAAAATCCTCCAGGTCGGATGCGGTGACGCTGTAACTGGCAAGCCCATAGCGTAGACCACGCAACAGCAAGGCGCGCAGATCGGCCACCGCGACGTCGGGCGTCGCTCCGCTAAGTTGGCTGCGCCATTCTTCGTTGGTCCGGTTGTTCACGTGTTGATGGTTCCGTCCGTAAGCTTGATTGGCGTTCGGCCTCCAGCGGCTGGCGACGCCAGACGGGGCGGCATGCATGGTTCACCAATCCATGCCAACGATAGCACAAGATGCCGTTCACTGGAAGCGGGCGATTCAGGCAGACGATAAGAGCGCTTCCGGTAGGCACACTGCGTCTACACTGTGGGGCGCCAGGTCGGCGTACGTTGCCGCAGTATCCGCCGGCTGTATGACGCCGGTCAACGACGCCTGGCAGGCGCGCCGACCCAAGCCGTGCACGCGTACGCCCGCGGCCGCGCAGTGGACCGCGCGCATCCGGTCGGTGTCGTCACTAACGCCGGTGATGAAGGCGTTTGCATCCCAGTTCGCTCGCAATAGACGATCTCCTTCAAGGGCGTCGACCGGCCGCCTTGCTCTATTTTCGACTGGGCCGTGCACGCCGGGTCTACGTGGCGCCCTAAGCCCTGTGCAGTCGGCGCTCCGGCTGGGTCCTGGTTTCCGGCACAGGGCGTTGCCCATTCGACAGGTAGCCGTGCGCCCACCAAAGTCGCTCTGGCGGCTGCACCCCCCGGGCCACCATGCCGTCCAGCCCATCCAGCACCCGGTTCACCAGCCATAAACCCAGGGCCGGCCAATACAGCGGGATGGCCGCCGCGCCTGCCGCCGCCAGACCTACGGCCGCGGCCACGACCGTGATCGTATTGGGCGAGATATTCCCCATGCAACCGGCAACGGGGCGCAGCAGTTCGTCCTTGTAGGCGCGCAGGTGGTGATCCAGCACGTTCACCTCCTTGTGTTGCATGTGTGAGTGCGATGTGTGTCCAATGGCCGACCACCCGGATTCCGTTGCGACCACGCTGCCTTAGACGCCTTGACGGCGCGTATTCTTACGCCGGCCGGGTGATCCTCACTGCACCTACGGCGGACTATGGCGAAAAGAAAAGAAACCCGCACACTGGCGACAGCGTAGGTGAGGGAACGCAGGGGCCCTGCAAGGCGGGTGTCTAGGCCGGGACGGTGGCCTCACGCCGCCGCGACCAAGAGCGCATCTGAGG
>CAYJQA010000085.1:0-12882 GCA_964372065.1 uncultured Litorilinea sp. | reverse complement strand
GGGCTACGTCACGCTCGGTGCTGCTGGTGGCGTAGGGGAGGAAGATGCTGCGCCCGGCGATGATCGGGGCGGTTGGCCCGGCGGCGGCCTGCACGTTCGGCCGCGGCCAACTGCCGGCGATGGTCGCTGCCAGGACGATGACGATGACCGTAGTGCGGACGAGGAGTTTCACGGTGATGCCTCCTATTGCATTGACGGTGTGGATCGATTTTCGGAGGTTAGGGTTTTGGCTGTGAGCGACCGCGGCGAGGGTGGCGGCTGTAGCGACCAAGTGCCCGTATGTGCATTTTATCACAAGTGCTCTTGGCGAGCATGGGCGGCAGGCAGGACGGCGAGATTCCCTCGCGGCCCGCGTTGGGCTATCATATAAACATGACCGCCGATCTCTTTGAGCAAGCCCGTCAAGACCGGATGCAGAAGGAAGCGCCGCTGGCCGCGCGTATGCGCCCGCGCACGCTGGACGAGTTTGTCGGCCAGGAGCACATCATCGGGCCGGGGCGGCTGCTGCGCCGGGCGATCCAGGCCGACCAACTAGGCAGCCTCATCTTTTACGCCCCACCGGGGACGGGCAAGACGACGCTGGCACAGGTCATCGCCAACACGACGCGCGCCCACTTTATCGCGCTCAACGCCGTGCTGTCGGGCGTCAAGGAGATCCGCGAGGCCATCGCCGAGGCGCAAGACCGCGCCCGTATGCACGCCCAACGCACCATCCTCTTTGTGGACGAGGTCCACCGCTTTAACAAGGCACAGCAGGACGCGCTGCTGCCCTGGGTGGAGAACGGCACGGTGATCTTCATCGGCGCGACCACGGAGAACCCCTACTTCGAGGTCAACAAGGCGTTGGTGAGCCGCAGCCGGATCTTCCAGTTGCGCCCGCTGACCGGTGACGACCTGGCCGCGATCTTGCGCCAGGCGTTAGCCGACCCTGAGCGCGGCTATGGCAGCCTCCGGGTCGCAATGGAGGCCGACGCCTTCGCCCATCTGGTGGATGTGGCGAACGGCGATGCGCGCGGGGTGCTCAATGCGCTGGAACTGGCGGTGGAGACCACGCCGCCTGGCCCTGACGGGGCGGTGCATGTGACGTTGGCCGTGGCGGAGGAGTCCATCCAGCAGCGCGCCGTGCTCTATGACAAAGAGGGCGACTATCACTTCGACACCATCAGCGCGTTTATCAAGAGCCTGCGCGGGAGTGACCCGGACGCGGCCATGTACTGGATGGCGAAGATGATCTATGCGGGCGAGGCCCCCCGCTTTATCTTCCGCCGTATGTTGATCTTTGCGGGCGAGGACGTGGGGCTGGCCGACCCCAACGCCATCCAGGTGGTGACGGCGTGCGCGTCGGCGTTTGAGCAGGTGGGGCTACCCGAAGGCCGCTTTCATCTGGGGCTGGCCGCGCTCTATCTGGCGACGGCCAAGAAGTCCAACACGGTCTTTGCCTTTTTCGATGCGCTGGAGACCGTCGGGCGCGAGGCGGACAGCGGCGTGCCCAACCATCTGCGCGACGCCAGCCGCGACAAAGAGGGCTTTGGTCACGGCGAGGGCTATCTCTATCCCCACGCCAACCGCGACGCCGAGGGATTTGGCCACGGTGATGGCTACCTCTACCCACACGCCTATCGCGACCACTGGGTGGCGCAGCAGTATTTGCCCAGCTCCATGCAGGGCAAGGTCTTTTATCAGCCCTCCGGCCAGGGCTATGAGGCGACTATCCGGCAAGAGGTGGCGCGGCGGCGCGAGGCGCAACTGGCCGCCATGCTGGCGGTCGAGGACCGCCCTGCCGACGCCGAGGTGTTGACCTACACCGCGCCCGATTCGGCGCGTGACCGCTGGTTACAGCGCACCATCTCCGGCATGGGCGAACGGCTGGCCGGGCTGCGTGACCGCGTGCTGGACGGCGCGCGCCTGGCGCGGCACAGCCTGGTGCTGGACCTGAAGGCGGGCAGCGGGCTGTTGACCTGGGAGGCGCTGCGCCGCGCCCCGGAGGGCGGCGTCTATACGCTGGCGCGCACGGACCGCGACGCTGACGCGCTGCGCCAACAGTCGCTGCGGCTGGACGAAGCGGAGCGGCCCATTGTGCTGCAAGGCGACCTGGCCGATCTGGCGCGGCTGTTGGCGGACGACGAGACGCCCCACCACTTTGACGCGCTGGTGGGCCATAACGTGCTGGTGGACGTGGCGGACAAGGCCGCCGCGGTGGCGCTGCTGCTGCCGTGGGTGGGGCCGGACGGCGCGATCAGCCTGGCCGAGCGCATCCCGCGCCACACGCAGCGGCTGTACCGGCTGGTGAATCTGACGGAACTGGGCGAGGAGTTGGCGCGGCGCGTGGTCGCTGCGGAGGAAGCGATCTACAGCCGCGACGACGACCCGCTGGTGAGTTGGGACGCCGACGACCTGGCCGCGCTGTGGGCCGCGACCGGTCTGCGCGCCGAGGTGACGACCGAGCCTGAGAGCGCCGAGGTGCGCGTGACCGCGGGGCTGCTGGCGCGCTGGTTTGCGCCCAGCGGCGATGACCGGCCCAGCTATGCCCAGCATTTGGTCGCCCAGGTGAGCGCGGCGGAGATCGAACGGGTGGCCGCGCTCTTTCAGCGCCAGTTGCTCAACCAGACGGTGGACTGGCACAGCCGCACCGCGTATGTGGTCGCGCGGCGGTAGCAGAGCAGAAGAGAGCAGAGAGTCTCACGCAAAGCCGCCAAGAACGCAAAGGGCAGAGCGGACAGCATTGCTGTCATGCCGAGTGGAACGCAGCATCCCCTTCTGCGCGGCGTGACGATCGATAGCCAACACAGCAGGAGGAAGCATGTTTCGGATCGGGATTCTGGGCAGCGACAACAGCCACGCCGACCGCTTTTCGGAGATTCTCAGCCGGCCCGACCATCCGGCCTATCTGCCCGATAGCGGGGCGCAGGTGGTCGCCATCTGGGGGCAGGAGGCGGAACGGACGCGCCAGGTGGCCGAGAACGGGCGCATCGCCACGATTGTAGAGCAGCCGGGCGACCTGCTGGGCCGCGTGGATGCGGTCTTGTGCGTGACGAGGCACGGTGGGCTGCATCGTGCGTTGGTGACGCCCTTTCTGGAGGCGGGCGTGCCTGTCTTTATCGACAAGCCGCTGGCCGTGGACCCCAACGATGCGCGCGCCATCGTCGCTGCGGCGACGCAGCACGGCACGCCCTTTAGCAGCTTTTCCACGGTGCGCTTTGCCCGGTCCATGCAGGAGTATGCCGCGCAGGTGAGCAATCTGGGCCAGGTGCGTGTCGGTGTCTACAGCGGCCCGGCGAGCCGCCGCAACATCTACGGCGGGATCATCTTTTAT
Organism: uncultured Litorilinea sp.; assembly: GCA_964372065.1. Lineage (GTDB taxonomy): Bacteria > Chloroflexota > Anaerolineae > Caldilineales > Caldilineaceae > QEUY01. Next base: position 9,569 of record CAYJQA010000085.1, on the reverse strand, counting down.
GCGGTGCACAGCATCGAAATGATGCTCATGATCCAGGGAACGGGCGTGGGCTGGGTGCAGGCGGTGGAAGGCCCGGCGGTGGACGACCAGGGCAACGGCAATATCGGCGTGACCTGCGCCTATGCCGATGGCGGGCTGGGCACGCTCCAATTGACCGTAGATGCCCACTATGCGTTTACCGCGACGGCGCTGGGCAAGGACGGTGTCCACTTTGCCCATCTCGACATCGGCGATTGCTACCTGGAGGGAATGAAGCGCATCCTGCCCTGTCTGCGCGGGGAGGCCGACCCCGGCGTGACGCCCGCGGCGATGGTGGAAGCGGTGCAGATCGCGGCGGCCATCGAGCGCAGTCTCAGCGAGAACCGCCGCGTGGCGCTGTACGAGGTGTAAAGAAAACAGCAAGCCTCACGCAAAAGAGAGTCTCACGCAAAGCCGCCAAGAACGCAAAGAAGAAAGGAAAGAACACTGTCATTCCGAGCCGAAGGCGAGGAATCTCTCTGGTCTGGGTGCGCCCTCCAGAGAAATTCCTCGCTCATGCTGCGGCTGCGCCGCCACTGCGTGAACGGAATGACAGCCCTGATTCCTTTCTTCTTTGCGTCTTTGTGTGAGACTTCTCTTCTCTCGCTCGTTTAGCCCATGGTTCAGACCCGCGTCGGCATGATCTTGTAGATCACACGCGTCTGGCCCGCGGGGAGGTCGTAGTCGCGTCCCTTATACTTGCGCGACAGCTTGTGAATATGCGCCGCGCCGCCCTCTTCGGTGATCTCCACCACTTCGCCTTGCATCCCCAAATACCGATAGGGGTCGTCCGGGTCCTGCACGCTGATCGCCACGCACGCCCGCGCGCGCAGGTTGCGGTCCTTCTTGCGCCCCGTGGCGCTGTTGATCCACACCAACTCACCGTCGAAATCCACCCATACCGGCGTCACTTGCGGCACGCCGTTGGCGTCCACCGTGGCGACATGGGCAAACGACTTCTTCTCCAGAATATCGCGATGGGATGCGGGTATCTGTGTCATCTTCGATGTCTCCTCGCGTTGAGGTGTCTATACTGATTTGTCCGCCCAGCGCCCGGCGGGATGTAGGAGTCCGGCAAACTGAACGACGTTCGCTTGACTGTAGTCGCGGGCTGCATGCATCGGCGGTTAGGAAACCGCCGCTACGGTGACTTGCGTTGCGGGCGTGGCGGCTTTGCGTGAGATTGCACCTCACCGCATGGTCAGCGCCATGACCGCTTTCTGGGCGTGCAGCCGGTTTTCCGCCTCGTCATAGACCACCGACTGCGGCCCGTCGATCACGCCGTCGGTGACCTCGATGTTGCGGTCGGCGGGCAGACAGTGCATGTAGATCGCGTCCGGGTTGGCTAGCGCCATGCGTCGTTCGTCGGTGATCCAGTCGGTGTACTTGCGCCCGATCTTGGCGCTCTCGGCGTTGTCCGAGGTGGTCAAGAGCGCGCCCCAGCTCTTGGGATAGACAATATCCGCGCCCTTAAAGCCCGCGTCGAAGTCGTCCAGCACCTCAAACGAGCCGCCATGCCGCTTCGCATTGTCGTGCGCCTGCTGCACGATGTCGGGCATTAGCTTGTACTCGGCCGGATGAGTCAGGCGCACGTTCATGCCGAAGCGCGTCATCTGCAGGATCAAGCTCTGCGGCACGCTGATCGGCTTCTGATACGAGCTGGCATAGGCCCACGACACATTGATCGTCTTGCCGCGCGGGTCGCCAACCTTCTCAAAGATCGTCATCAGGTCCGCCAAGATCTGGAACGGGTGATAGACGTCGCACTGCATATTCAAGACCGGTACGCGGCTGGCCTGCGCCACCTCGTTGATGTATTTGTTGCCGAAGTCCCAGTCACACTGGCGGATGGCGATGCCGTCGTAATAACGCCCGTAGATCTCGCCGATCTCCTTGGCCGTGTCGCCGTGGCTGATCTGCGTCGTCTGCGAGTCGATAAACGCCGCATGGCCGCCCATCTGCGCCATGCCCACCTCAAAACTGGAGCGCGTGCGCGTGCTGGTAAAGAAGAACAGAAGGGCGAGTGTTTTGTCGCGCAAGATTGGGTGCGCCTGCCCCAGCGCGCGGTCGCGCTTGAGCTTGAATGCCACATCTAGGACGGTCTCGATCTCTTCCTTGCTAAAGTCCATGTCGCTGATAAAGTCGCGACCGCGCAAATCGGTTTGCATGCTGCATCTCCTGCCAAGCAGACGACTTGGGATGGGTTAAGAACGTCGCAATAAGACGGGGGATTGGGACGCGACTACGCAGCCCATCACCCGCGACAAATCAGTTCGCATTGTACCCACAAGCGGGCAAAGCTCAAACCTTGCGGCGCGTCCCCCACATCGTGACGCCAAGCACAATGTTGACGGCGCGTTCGGCACAGGCGTACACCTGCCGGCGCCTACCCCGGTTCTCCCACATCGAATCCCGCGCTGTGCCTTCTCTGCGCCGCGCCGGCGGTGGCTCGGCGTCGTCCCCGGCATACAAAAAACGCACGCCCGCGCGTGCGCCTCTCCTTCTCTCTCCCACTAGCTTTGCATACTACGCGGAAGACCGCATCACTAACCAGAAGCATAAACCGCAAAGAACGCAGAGAACCTAAAAGTCATCGCACCCGCATTTCTGGTCTTTGGGCTCTTTGCGACCTTTGTGGTGAATGACTCTTTGGCGGCGCTCCGTGCAGGCAACCTTTGCGTGAATCTCTCCGCTCTGCCGCCCTACGCCAAGGCGGTCAGGTCAAAGTCGGCGTACACCGGGCGGTGGTCCGACGCCTCCGCGCCCGGCGCTTCTTGCCAAATGCCGCCGTCACGCAGCGCCGGGAGCAACGGCTCGCTCACAAAGATATAGTCAATGCGGATGGGTGGGTCGGTGGCGGGCAGGAACGACTGTGCGCCCGGCGCGCCAAAGCGCGCGTAGGCGTCCGTATAGCCGGCCTTCTCCATCTGCGCCACCACTTGCGGCCCGCCGCCCGCCGTGTTCAGCACATCCGCGCCTTTGGGATGCGCGGCCAACTGCTGCTGCGCCGCGGGGTTCGCGGCGAGATCCCAGCCGGCAATCGCGTTGAAATCGCCCATCACCACATGGGGCCGGTTGCGGTCGCGTATCGTCCACGTCCGCAGCGCACGCAGTTGGGTCAAGCGCGCCGCCTCGGCCTTGTGGTCCAAATGGGTCACATACACGGTAAAGGGGCCGCGGCCCGGCAGGTCGATGCGCGCCTCCAGCAGCCCGCGCTGCTCATGGCCCGCCACCGGCGTCAGATGGTGCGACGCGCCGGCCAGGATGGGCCACCGGCTCAACAGCGCATTGCCATAGGCGTCGGCGGGCAAATCGTCCTGGGCGGGCCAGCGCAAGCAAGGGCCAAAGACATAGTGCATCCCCAGCCGCGCGGCCAGCGCCGCCAGCAGCGGGCCGTCCACCCCGCTTTGACCCAGAGGGTAATTGACCTCGTTGAGCGCGACAATCTGCGCGCCTGTGGCGGCGATCACCGCGGCCAGCGCGTCAAAATTGGGGCGACCGTCGCGGGTGCGCCAACCGTGGATGTTATAGGTCAATGCGCGCATGGCAGAGGACGGCAGATGCATAGGCGTGGGTTTGCGCGCCTACTCGGTGACAATCACCAGCGTACCGGGGTTGGCGGTGGAAGACGCCTGCCACACCGCCACCGACTTCTCATCCCAGCTTGGCCCGGCCCAGTCCCAAAGCCACTTAGCGTCGGCGTTGGTCATGTTGATGCAGCCGTGGCTCATGGGGTGGCCGAAATTGTTGTGCCAGTAGGTGCCGTGAAAACCGTAGTCGGCATGAAAGTACTGCACCCACTGCACATTGGGTAGGTTATAATAGTTGTGCAGCGCCGGGTCGCCGCCCTCCATCGTCTGCGTGCGCACCTTCATGCGGATGTGGAAGGTTCCCGTCACCGTAGGCGTGCCGGGCAACCCCGAGGAGATGATGAAAGCTCGCACGGGCAGGTCGCCTTCATACGCGATCACCATCTGCTCGCTGAGGTCCACACGGATCCAGCGTTCTTCCTCCGCGGGCAGTTCGTCCAGCGGGGTCAGCATGTTCAGGCTGCGCGGGAGAAAAGCCGTGGTGCGCTTATCCACGTCATCTTCCAAGACGGGCGGCAGCGGCGGACGCACCTGCGGACCGATATGGGGCAGCGGCGGCACGCCCGCATACTTGGAGAGCAACACGCCGGGCCGCACCCCGTCATCGTCCGCGCGCACCGGCGCCGTCAGCGCGGCGACAAGTAAAGCCGCGGCCAACAACCCGGTCCCGATCATCCTGCGCCACGCGCTCGGCGTCCGCTTCCAACTCGTGTGGCCCACGCGTCCCAATCGCATACTCCTCTGCTTGCCGGTTGGTTGGCGAGTGACGCCAGGTTGCGCCCCGCGCTTTATTGTACGACGGAGCAGCGCCCGCTCGCAAGGTGTGTGGCGGCGCGAATTGACAGGTCATTGTCAGGGCCGCGCGCAAGCGCCGGTGCTATGCTATGTCTAAATCTCCGTTTCCGGCCCAGGCTGAGGGGGCCGGTTGCCACACACCATTCATCTTACGTAGGGCGACGCCATTTGGTTTCGCCCCCGCCGTATTTCAATTTGTTATGAGGAACTCCCGATGAGCGCCTACGTACTCGGCATCGACGTTTCGACCACCGCCACCAAAGCTCTGCTTCTGGACGGCCAGGGGCAAGTCATCGCCGTCGCCGCCACCGAATACCCCTTCGACACGCCTCATCCCTTGTGGAGCGAGCAGGACCCCGCGGTCTGGTGGTTTGCCGCCATCCAGAGCATCCGGCAAGTTTTAGCCCAGAGCAAAATCAGCCCCGCGGCGGTCGCCGCCGTCGGCCTCACCGGGCAGATGCACGGCCTGGTGCTGCTCGACGAAGCTGGCGCCGTCCTGCGCCCGGCCATCCTCTGGAACGACCAGCGCACCGGCGCCCAGTGTGATGAGATTCGCGCGCGCGTCGGCAAGACCGAATTCATCCACATCACCGGCAACGATGCCCTCACCGGCTTCACTGCGCCCAAGATTCTCTGGGTGCGCGAAGAAGAGCCGGAGATCTTCGCCCGCGCTGCCAAGTTCCTTCTCCCCAAAGACTACCTGCGCTATCGCCTCACCGGCGAATACGCCACCGACCGCGCCGGGGCCGCTGGGACCGTCCTGTTCGACCTGCGTACCCGTGACTGGTCGTATGACCTGCTCAAGACCCTGGACATTCCCGCCGGCTTTGTCGCGCCCACCCACGAAGGCCCGCAAGTGACCGGCGTCATCTCGCCCACGGCCGCAGCCGCCACCGGGTTGGTGGCAGGCACACCCGTGGTCGCCGGCGGCGGCGACCAAGCCGCGGGCGCGGTGGGCGTCGGCGCGGTCGCCGAAGGCATCGTCTCGCTGGCGTTGGGCACATCCGGCGTCGTCTTTGCCACGGTCAATTCACCCTTCTATGACCCGGAAGGCCGTCTGCACGCCTTCTGCCACGCCGTGCCGGGGCGTTGGCATCTCATGGGCGTCATGCTCGCGGCCGCGGGCAGCCTGCGCTGGTATCGCGACACGCTTGCGCCCGGCGTCGGCTACGACGACCTGATCGACCCCGCCGCCGCCGTCCCACCACGCACCGAAGTGCTGCTCTATCTGCCCTATCTCACCGGGGAACGCACGCCCTACCCCGACCCGCTGGCGCGCGGCGCGTTCGTCGGGCTGACGGTGCGCCACACGCAGCCGCACCTGACCCGCGCCGTCTTGGAAGGCGTGGCCTTTGGCCTGCGTGATAGCTTTGAGTTGATGAAGGGGGTGGGCCTGGCGCAGATCACCCAGGTGCGCGTCTCCGGCGGCGGCGCACGCAGCGCGCTCTGGCGGCAGATCCTGGCCGACGTGCTGGACGCCGAGCTGGTCACCGTCAACACCACCGAAGGCGCGGCCTATGGTGCGGCCATCCTGGCGGGCGTCGGCGCGGGCCTCTGGCCCGACGTGGACACGGCCTGTACCCAGCTCATCCGCGTCACGGGCAGCACCGCGCCCAACCGCGCAACCGGCGCAGCCTATGCGCCCGCCTATGCGGCCTACCGCGAGCTATACCCCGCCCTGCGTCCCACCTTCCAACGCCTGGCCGGGGTGTGAGAGAAGGAGAAGTTAGCTCACGCAAAGCCGCAAAGAAGAAGGGACAAGGGTCGCATTTGTCATACGGTCTGGTGTCATTCCAAGGCGTAGCCCCGGAATGACAACCCGAGCATTGTCTCTTCCCATCTTTGCGGTCTTGGCGGCTTTGCGTGAGATTTTCTGCCTCTCCGCCTAGTGGCTAGTTAATCTGATCATTGTATGTTCGTAGGGGCGTCCCTTTGTGGGCGCCCGCTGGGGCAGGCACAAGACCTGCCCCTACGAAACGACAAAATCCATCCTAACTGACCACTAGTACTCCACGACCACGCGGGTCCCGTTGTCGGCCCACGCATAGAGCGCCTTGGCTTCCTCCACGCGCACGTTGACGCAGCCGTGGCTGGTCGGCGTGCCGAAATTGGCGTGCCAGTAGGCCCCGTGAATGGCGAACTCGCCGTCGTAATACATCACCCACGGCACGTCCTCCAGCCGCCAGTCCGCGCCGAACATATCCTGCTCTTCCAACTTGTGGTAAATGGCGAACTCGCCCACCTTGGTCGGCGTGCTCGCCTTGCCGGTCGCCACCGTGGTCTCAAAGACGATCACGCCGCCCTGATAGGCGGTCAAGGTCTGGTCGCTCAGGTCCACCTTGATCCAGCGTGCGCCGTTTTCGGGCGCGCCCGCCACGCCCAAACTGCCGTCCGCGGCCAGCGGCGTTTGCAGCCGCAACTGCTGCCCCACAAAGACAAAGCCCGCATTGGGCAGCCCATTGGCGCGCATGATCTGGTCGACCGACGTGTTGTGCTGCTTGGCGATCAGGCTCAACGTATCGCCCGGCTGCACCACGTAGATGGCGTCCGCCGGTTCCGGCGCGGCGGCAGCCGCGGGCGGGGTTGCGTCCACGCGTGCGCTCAAGCGCAGTTGTTGGCCCACAAAGATGTGATTGGCGTCCGCCAACCCATTGAGGCGGATCAGGTCGTCCACCGTCATCGCATACTGCCGGGCGATCCCCGACAGCGACTCGCCCCGCGCCACGGTGTGATAGCCCGCGTCGCCCGGCAGGTCCACGGGCGCGGGCGCGACGGCCCGCGGCGCTTCCTCCGTGGGCGGAATGGCCAGCGGCTGCCCCACCAAGATGCGATTCGGGTCGGTGATGTCGTTATACGCCGCCAAATACGCCGGGTCCACCCCGTAACGCTTGGCCAGCGTCCCCAGATTCTCGCCTGCTCGGATGACGTGGACCGTCTCGCCGCTTTGCGCGGCGACCGGCGCGGCCGTCAGCCAGACGCCCGCCAGCAGCGCCACGAAGATCACCCCTGGCCGGCTGTGTCCCCACCGGGGACCCCGCGCCGCGACAATGCGATGGGCAATGCAGCCAAGCAATCCGAGCATGGTCTCCAACACTTCAAGTATGGGTTGCGATTCGGCGAGGCCCGGACAGACCCCGCACTTCGGCCTTGTCAGTTGTGATGACGTCGCGCCGGGCAAAACGATACGGCGAATCTCGCGCACCGCGGATCGTCCGCTTGATCGTCTGAAAAACTTCGCTTACTATGCACGCCATCCAACCACACAGCGTTTCACGGTGGACAGCGTTCCCCACAAGGAGACACTTAGGATGTTGCGCGAATTTCTCAGTGCCTTCACCCGCCGCCCGGCCCTGCGCCTGGCGCTAATTGCCATCGCCGTGGCGTCGCTCTACTTCGCCTGGACGCCCGCCCCCGTGGAAGCCGACCCGTTGGCCCAGGGGTCCGGCACGCGCCGCGCCGGGCAAGGCTCGCCCACGCCCGCACAGGAAGAAGCTACCCCCACCGCCACGCCCACGCAGGGCGGCAGCGGGACTCGCCGCGCCGGTCAGGGGACGCCGCGCGCCATCGCCCCTACGCCGACCGAGGAGGTCGCCGCGCCCACGGTGACGCCCACGCGTCGCGCACCCACGCCTACACCGCTGCCCCCGGCCACCGCTACGCCGCGCCCCACCCCGCGGCCTACGGCCACGCCCACTGCGGTCCCGGCGCAAGGTGTCGTCCTCATCGTCCAAAGTACATCCAATTTGCGCGGCGGCCCCGGCACAAATTACCCCATCATCGGCCGCGCCGAACCGGGCGACCAGCTCATCGGCGTCGGACGCACCGCCGACTCCAGTTGGGTCCTGCTCGACAGCGAAGCCTGGATCGCCGCCTTCCTGGTCGCGGGCGACATTGCCGATCTGCCCGTCGTCCAGGTGCAGGTCGACAACGCGCCCACGCCCATCCCGGCCACCAACGACGCCGCCGCCCAACGCTACATCGACAACGTCAACGCCTACATCAATGTCTACGTCATCGCGCTGCAGGGCATGGACCGGCTCTTTACCGAGGCCGTGGCGACGCCGTCCCGTTTCGTGGAGACGACCTGGCTCCAGCAGATGGGGACCATGCTCGAGACCATCTTGCTCACCAACGAGCAGATACGCCGCCTCCAGCCGCCGGCCAGTATGACCGCGGTGCATAACCGGCTGCTCGCCGCCGCCACCTACCTGGATCGCGGCGCGGTCTCCATCGCCAACGGCATCGTCGCGCTTGACGCCAACCTCATCGTCGCGGGCTACGCCGATTTCGAACTAGCCGCCGCCGAGTTGGACGCCGCCGGGCGTCTCCTGCCCTAAGCAGAAGAGCGGTCTCACGCAAAGGAGTATGCGCTATGCAATTCGAGAATCCCTTTAAGCGAGTGGAGCGACTAAAGCGGGTGGCGAATGTGCCCAAGACGCCCCAAGGTGAGCGCGTGCCGCCGGGGCAGTTTTTGACCGAGCGCTTCCCGGTGTTGCACTATGGCGAGACGCCCCATTACCCTACGCTGGAGGGGTGGGACCTGCGCGTCTTGGGCTTGGTCAAGCAGCCCAAGACCTTCACCTGGGCCGAGTTGACGGCGCTGCCGCTCAAGACGCAGACGGTGGACATCCACTGTGTGACGCGCTGGAGCAAGCTGGACACGACCTGGACCGGCGTGCCCTGGCGCGAGTTTATCCAACACTTCGAGATCTTGCCTCAGGCCACGCATGTGATGGCGCATTGCGAAAACGACTTTACGACCAATATCGCGCTGGATGTGCTGGACGACGAAGACACCCTGCTGGCCTTCCAGTATGGCGGGCAGCCGCTCGAGCCGGACCACGGCTACCCGCTGCGGCTGCTGGTCCCCAAGAAGTATTTTTGGAAGAGCGCCAAGTGGCTGCGCGGGCTGGAACTGATGGCGGGCGACCGGCCCGGCTTTTGGGAGCGCGCCGGCTATCACATGCGCGGCGATCCCTGGAAGGAAGAACGCTTCGGCTGGTAGGCACGGGCGTATTTCAGGCTTGGGGCGAGTTTTGCCCGCACGGTAGGTGACAGTCACCTGCCGAGGAGGGTGGGATTTAACATAACGCGCTCCTGTACACGAGAGGCAGTCACGCTACCCATCGGTTCCCGCGGGGGTCAAAACGCGCATTGGCCGCAAGC
>CAYJQA010000084.1:9941-13016 GCA_964372065.1 uncultured Litorilinea sp. | reverse complement strand
GCTCTGGTCCGCCGCGAGACGTTGGCCCGCTTTGCCGTCCAACTGAACCTGGGCGCTTACCTGCTGCTAGGACACGGCGAGGAGGAAAGCGGTGGGCGGCTGCGGATGGCGACGCTATGCGCCACGTTCGAGGCCGTGGTCGGCGCGCTCTATCTGGATCAGGGGGCCGCGGCGGTACGCCGCTTTGTTTTGCCGTTGGTGCAGGCGGACCTGGACGCGATGCAGAAGGATACGCTGGCAAAAGACCCCAAGAGCCGGCTGCAAGAGTGGGCACAGAGCGAACGGGGCATGCCGCCCCGCTATCGGGTCGTGGCCGAAGATGGGCCGGACCATGCCAAGGTCTTCACGACGGTGGTGACGGTCGGGGATCGGGCGTATGGCGCGGGGCGCGGGCGCAGCAAGCAGGAAGCATCCCAAGCCGCGGCGGCGATGGCGCTGGCGCGCTTCGACCTGGCCGCGCCCGAATACGTGCAGGATGACGCGGTGCTGCGCTTTGTGCCGGAGCCGAAAGCGCCGCTTGACTAGGCAGCGGCGCGCGTGGTGGAAGCTGACGGCCCGATTCCGTAAGGGAATGGGCCGTTTTTGATTGGGGCTACAACTGTACCAAGTCGTTGAGGGCCGACATGTCGGCGTCGTGTTTGTCGCCGGGCGCGACGTCTTGCGCTTGTTCGCCGCCGTGCACGATGCGGTCGCCGTCCAGACGCACGCTCATCACGCGGCTGGTCCCGTCGCCGGCCATGGTGATGCCATACATGGCGCTGGTCCCTTCCAGCGTGCGCCGGTTGTGGGTGATGATGATGAACTGCGTCCCCTCACTGAGCAGCGTGACGGTCTGGCGGAAGCGGTCCACGTTGGCCTCGTCCAGCGCGGCGTCCACCTCGTCCAGCACGCAAAATGGCGTGGGGCTGACGCGCAGGATGGCGAAGATGAGCGCCATCGCCGCCAGGGTGCGCTCACCGCCGGAGAGCAGCGCCAAGCTCTGTGGTCGCTTGCCGGGCGGGCGCGCGATGATCTCGATGCCCGAATTGGCGATGTCGTTGGGGTCCGCCAGGACGAGTCTGGCCGTGCCGCCGTTGAAGAGGCGCTCGAAGAAGTAGGTGAACTGCTCGGCGACCGCGGCAAAGGTGCGGCTCAACTCGGTCTCCATCACCTCGTCAAGCTCGTGCAGGATTTTGCGCATGTCGGCGATGGCGGCTTCCAGGTCGGTGGATTGCTCCACCAGATAGCCGTGGCGCTGGACGGCTTCTTCGTATTCACGGGGCGCGTCGGGGTTGACGTTGGTGACGCGGCTCAAACGCCCGCGCAGGGCGCGCACGTCTTCTTCCAGGTCGGCGGCGATGTGGTCGCGCCGCGGCAACTGCTCCACAATCGTTTCCCAGGGCAGCGGCGGCTGATAGGCCAGGTCGTCCACAATTTCGAGGAGCACCAGCCCCAAGTCTTGCTCGATGTCGTGGCGCAACTGGTGCAGGCGGTCGTCGGTGCGCTGGTACTGGAGCTGGGCGGCGTTCCAGGCGCTTTCGTTGCGGCGCAGGGTCTCCTGCTGGTGACGCTCCTCTAGTTCCTGCGCCGCCTGCGCCGCCTCTAGCTCCTCCAACTGGCGTTCCCCCGGCGTGATGGACGCCTGGAGCGTCGCGATGGCCGCGCTCAACTCGGCCTCGCGACCGGCCAACTCCTCCATCTGCGTGGTCAGGTCCGCCGCCTCGCGGGCGAATTGCGCGGCCTGCTGCTCTTTGGCCGCAATCTGGTCGACGGTGGCGCTAAGGCTACGGCGGTGGCTTTCGCTCTGCGCCTGGAGATTCTTCCAGGCCGCTTCGGCCACCGCGGCGGCGGCCGTGCGTTCGGTCAGCGCGGCTAACACGTCGTCGGCTCCGGCGGCGGCCAAGGCTTGCTCGGCTTCCTCCAACTGGCGACTCGCGCCGGCGGCCTGGGCGGTCAGCGTCGCCAGGTCCGTCTGGAGCTTGGCCCGGCGCGTCCCTGCGTCGTCCAGTTCGGCGGTCAGGGTGGTCAACCGTTCTTGCCGCCAACGTTCGCTTTGCTGGGCGCGGTCGGCGCTACGGCGCGCTTCCTCCACCTGGGCGGCGGCGGCGCGTTCGGCCTGCTGCGCGGCGGTCAACTCGGCCTGCGCCGCGGCGATCTGCTTGACGCACGCGGCCAACTCGGCCTCGACGGCTTGACACGCCTGGAGCGCCGCGGCCAGCTTGGCTTCGGCCGCGCGTAGCTGGCCGGGCAGTTCGCGCAGTTCGCGCTCGCGAGCCAAGATGGAATCGTCGCGGCGCGCGCCGTCGCTGCCGCCGGTGACCGCACCGCCGGGCCGCACAATCTCGCCGTCCAACGTGACGACGGTGGGACGTGGGCCTCCGCGCAGACTGTCGAGCGCGGCGCGCGCGGTGTCCAGCGTGTCCACCACCCAGACGCGATTGAGCAACTGCTCCACCGCTTCACCGATCTCGGCGTCGAAGTCGACCAGGTCGATGGCGTTGCCCAAGACGCCGGGCAGCTTGGGCGCGGCGATGGCGGGCAGCGTGTTGAGCCGATCCAGCGGCAGGAAAGTGGCGCGGCCGTTGCCCGACCGCTTGAGAAAGTCGATGGCGGCCTGGGTGTCCGCCCAACGGCGGGTGACGACGTTTTGGTACGCGCCGCCTAGCGCGGTCTCGATGGCTTTGTCCAGGTTGACCGGAACCCGCACCAGCGATGCGACAGTGCCCAGGATACCCTTGAGCGCGGCCGCGCCCTTGTCGTTGCGCCCGGCCAGCAAGACCGCGCGCACACCCCCGGCATAGCCCGCGCCTTCTTGCTGGAGGCGTGCGAGCATGTCGTGGCGGGTCTGGCGACGGTCCAAGTCGCGTTCGACTTCGCGCTGTTCCTGCTGGCGGGCGTTGAGCGCGCGGCGCGCGGTTTCGCGGGTGGCCTCCAGATCGGCCACGGTCTGGCGCTGGGCGGCGACGCGGCGCTCGGCCGCGGCGAATACCTGCTGCTCGCGCTCCAACACGGTCACGCGGCCGGCGGCATCGGTGGCTGCGGCGGTGTGCTGGGCCAGGGCCGCGGGGGGGGGGGGGGGGGGGGGGGGCGGGGGGG
>CAYJQA010000084.1:3946-9931 GCA_964372065.1 uncultured Litorilinea sp. | reverse complement strand
TTTCGTGAGCGCGACCTGCTGCTCTTCGGTTTGGCGCAGACGGCTGGCCGTATCGGCGGCCGCGCTGCGCAGGCGCTCGGCCTGCTGGCGGGCCGCGGTCACGGCGGCTTGCGTCTGTAGGCGCGCCTGGCGGCGCTGGTCGACCTGGGCCTGGATTTCGGCCACGTCGCGCCGCCGTTCTTGCCGCGCGGTCTCGGTATCCAACACCTGTTGGCCCAGTTCGGCCAGACGGTCGGCAAGGCTCTGCTGCTGCAAGCGGAGGGGGGCCAGTTCCCGACTGGCCTCTTCGCGGCGGGAGGTCAGTTGGCGCAGTCTTTCCTGGCCGACGGCCAACTCACGGCCGATCTGCTCGGCGTCGCGGTGGAGGTGGCTGCTGTCGCGGTGCAGATCGCCCAGCGCGGCGCGCACGTCCATTTGGCGGCTGCGCGTCGCCGCAATGCGTTGGGCCAGCTCCTGCAACTCCGCCTGATTCGCCGTGACGGTCTGCGCCAGCGCGGCGGCCGCGTCGCGGTTGCGCTCCAGCTCTTGCAGCGTGGCGTGCCAGTGATAGCCGTACCATTCGCGCAGCAGGCTGCGGAGGTCGGCGGCGACCTGTTCGCGCTCGCGGGCGCGTTCGGCCTGTCGCCGCAGCGTGCCCAAGCGGGGACCTAGCTCGCCCACGATGTCCTGCACGCGTACCAGGTTTTGCTGGGCCGCGTCCAGGCGGCGCACGGTTGTGGCGCGCTTGGCCTGATAGCCGGTGATGCCCGCGGCTTCTTCAAAGAGGCCGCGCACTTCTTCGGGGGCCAGGCTAAGCACCTTGTCGATCAACCCCTGGCCGATCAGCGCATAGGTACGGCGACCCAAGCCGGTCTGCGCCAGCAGTTCGGTCACGTCCTGGAGGCGCACGCGCTGGCCGTTGAGGATGTACTCGTTGTCGCCGTCGCGATAGGCGCGGCGGCAAATCTCAAGCTCGGCAAAGTCCAGGGGTAGCTCGCCGGCGCTGTTGTCCAGCGTCAGCGTGACCTGCGCCATGCCCAAGCGCGCCTTCTGGTCCGAGCCGGAGAAGATCACGTCGCTGGTCTTCTTGGAGCGCAAGAGGCTGAAGCTCTGTTCGCCCAGACACCAGCGAATGGCGTCCACCACATTGCTTTTGCCGGAGCCATTGGGGCCGACGATGGCCGTCACGCCGGGGTCAAAGATGAACTCAGTGCGCTTGGCGAAGGTCTTGAAGCCCTGAATGACAACGCGTTTGATCAGCATGGCGGAGGCGCTTTGGTCGCGGTCTAGGCCGCGGGGGGCCGCGCAAAGAGGCTTGACAGCAGCGGTTCCAGGACCAGCCCCGCGGCGATGAGGCCGAGGGCGGTCAGTAACAGCCCGCGGCGCGCTGACCACAGGCGGCGCGGGGACCACGCTCCGGTGAGCAGCGGCTCGGCAAAGATCACCGTCGCGACGGCATAGCCCGCGACGCGCAACAGCGTCCACAGCGGCAGGGTGAAGAAGGCATCGCCGCCGTTGGCGAGGGCGCTTAACAGCACACCCATGCCAAAGCCGGCGCGGTTGAGCACGTTGACCACGACCCAGACGCCCAGGAATCCGGCGGAAAGCAGGCTCCCGGCAGTCACCAGCACCAGTTCGATCACCCGGCGCAGCGGTGCGGCGCTCACACTATCCGGCAGCGGACCCGCGCCAAAGAACCAACTCGTAATGTCCCCGCGATAGGCGAAGCCGCCGGTGATGGCGTGCTCTACCTGGCTGCCGAAGAAGCGCGCAAAGACCACCATGAGCACGAACTGGACCGTCAGCCACAGGGCCATGATCCGGAGCGCGCCGCGTAGATTGCCGTGCCGTAGCGCCAGGGCGACGAAGACGGTCAGGCTCAACGTCTGCGCCACCGGCAAGAAGCGCGGCTGGCCCAGCAGCGCGGGCAGCGCGGTCGTGAGTAGCGCAAAAAAGGCCGCGGTCGCCGGGTAGACCGGGTCGCGCGTGATCGACGGGGTAGTAGACATGGACGGGCCACTTGCTTGCGTCATCGCTGCCGGATTATACCATTACGGGCAGCGGCAGGTGAAAGCGAGGCGGGAACAAAACACCTGCCGCGCGTGCGGCAGGTGTCGTTGCTTCGTGAGTTTAACCGAGCGCAGGCTTTACTGTGCCCGGTTGGGGTCCAGCAGCCACGCCACCAGGGCGTCAAACTCCTCCGGCGTCATCCTGTCGCGCAGACCCTGCGGCATGATGTTTGCCTGATAGCCCGGCACGACAAACGCGTTCGGGGTGGTGATGCTGTTGATGATATACGTTTGTGCGTCTTGGCCGGCCACGCGGTTGGCCGCGTTGTCGGGCAAGTTGCCCATGTTGGGACCCACCGCGCCGTGGTTGGCGTCATCCTGCGGGAGGGTCAACACATGGCAACCGGCGCACGCCAGTTGCGTGAAGATCTCCGGCGGCGTGCGCGGGCCGGTGGAGGCAGGCGCAGCGGCCGCTTGGCCCAACGCGGCCAGTTCCTCCGCCGACAGCTTGGACGGCGCATCCTGGAACGGAATCCACGGGTCTTCATCCGGTCCCTGGGTCACCGCGGTGGATTCCCAGTTGAGCACATAGTTGGTCAACTGCTGCACCTGGTCGGCGCGCAGAGGGCCGCCGTAGGCGCTGCTCCAGGTCGGCATGACCACGCCCCACTGCGCGTTGGCCCTGCTGGGCCGTCCGGCCGCCACCGTGAGCATGACATAGTCCTTCAGTGTGCCCGCGAAGCCGACATCGTTGATGCGCTGCAAGAAGAAGTAGCGGCTGTTGAGCGCCGGGCCGGCGCCGCCCTTGCCTTCCGCGCCGTGACAACTGGAGCAGTTATTGGCGTACAGTTCGGCGCCCTTTTCGATGCTGCGCCCGTTCCAGTTGCCGCTCTGCGCGGCCATGCGATTCTCTTCCATCACACCCACGGCCAGCAAGACGACTACCGCCAGCATGACCGACAGGATGCCGATGAGAATCTTGAGGATCGGCGACCGAACGTAAAAGATCGAGTACCAAGGCTTTTCCATGCCGCTTGCTTACTCCTCTTGTCCCGGCGTAGCCATGTAGCTGAAGTCGCGGAGCCCATACTGCTCCCAGTACATGGATTCTTCGTGCAGATAGAAGCTGCGGTTGAAGATCTCTTCCGTGCCCTGGGCGCTGAGCCAGTTGATCTGCCAGTGGATCCGCTTCAGCCCGGTTTGGTTCTGGGTAATCTCCAGAATCCCGTAGGCGTTGTTGAAATCGTCGTCCTGCTCGTCGAAGTGCGCCACCGACGCCGTGAACTCGTGGAGCAGCTCGGCAAACTCCGGATCGTCGGAATAGAGTTCCTCACGCGTGTCATAGACGCCAATCGGCAGATGTGCGTAAGCAATCTCACGCACCAGGCCCGCGCCCTCTTCAGGCATGAGTTCCTGCACGATCTCGACGGCCGGCGCGCCCTGCACGGCGTACTGCGGCGTACCCATCCAACTCAGGATGATCATCACGATACCCGCCACGATGCCGCTGATGATGGCGACGCGGCGATCTTTGGCGCGGCGGCTGGGGTTGAAGTCCAGGTACGGAATACCCATCAACAGGACCAGCAGCACACCGGGCAAGATCACCCCGGCGATCATCTTGTCGGCGATCTTCAGCATCCCTTGCAGCCAGTAGAAATACCACGGTGCGACCGTGTGCAACGGCGTGGACTGCGGGTTGGCGATGGATTCCAGCGGCGCTTGGAAGAAGAAGGCCGTGAGGATCACCAACAGGGTGGTGAAGGCAATCAGGAAGGCCGACTCGTCGATCAGCACGTCCGGCAAGAAATAGACGCGGCGCTCGGCGGGCACTTTGTTGGCGGTGTCTTGGCCGACTTCCTCTTCGTTGGCCGGCAAGCTGATGCCGAAGTGCACAACCTTGTAATAGTGCACAAAGAAGAACAGGAACAGCACCAGCGGCAGGAAGAAGACGTGCAGCAGGTAGAAGCGCAGCAGGCCGTTGGCGCCAATGTCGGGCGCGCCGCGGGCCAGCAGGTTAACCGTCTCACCCACGATCTTGGGCGGCACGGCTTCGGCCATACTGGTGCCGATGGTCACCGCCCAGAAGGCCAGTTGGTCCCAGGGCAGCAGGTAGCCGGAGAAGCTGAGGAAGAGGGTCACCACCAGCAGGACGACGCCGGTGAACCAGGTAAACTGGCGCGGTGCTTTGTAGCTGCCGGTCAAGTAGGTACGGACCATATGGAGGGTCACGACGGCGACCATCATCTCCGCGCCCAGCCGGTGCAGGTCACGCATGAACTGGCCGAAGGGCACGTTGCTGAGCAACCGGATCATGTCCGTATAGGCGCGATCGGGTGAGGGCGCATACCAGATCATGAGGAAGATGCCCGTGATCGTCTCCACAAAGAACAGGTAGGTGGAGAGCAGACCCAGCCGGAACGTATGCGTGAAGCGGGTCACGCTCTCGTGATAATACGTCGGCTTGATATGCAGCAGGAACGTTTCGGAATGCGGCTTGAGCCGCGGATTGGGGCGACCCGGCGCCTCGCCGCGCAACATGCGCCGCAACTCACCGGCGCTGATCCCGGCGGTGATGCGCGTGAAGGTCTCGTCGGCAAGCCCGAGGGCCGTGCTAAGCAATCCCTTTTTCTGGACTTCTGGTTGTACTGCCATTGGGACTCCGTTCCTTGCACTCAGGTAGGTCTGGAAGCGTATGACTAGGCCAGTTGCACGGGCGGTCTAGGCAGCCGCGCGGGCCGGTGAGTCGGCGGACGGCTCGCCTGAGATTTTGGCGCCCGTGTCTACGATGACTTCACCGTTCTCCACGGTGATCTCAAAGTAATCCAACGAGCGCGGGGCCGGGCCTTCGATGTAATAGCCATCGTGCGTAAACTTGGAACCGTGACATGGGCACTCAAACCGGGTGTTGGACGCCTCCCACTTGTACAGACAGCCCAAGTGGGTGCAGACCATATAGATGGCCTTGGGCGCGCCGTCTTCCGTGCGCACCAGCCAGAATTTGCCGGACGTGTTGGGCTGCGGCGGCGCGGACGCTTCGGGCAGCGCCGTTTCTGAGCCGAGGAAGAATTTGCCGCCGAACTCACCGGCGCGGAACCGCGGATACATGAACATGAACGAGCCGACGCCAGCCTCAACGCCCAACAGACCCAGCGCGGCCCCCCACGCATAGGTGAGGAACTCGCGGCGGTTCATCTCCTCCGGGCTGGCGGCGACGGCTTCCGGTTCGGCTTCGGGCTTGGGCTTGGGAGCCGGTTTGGCTGCGGGGGCCGGGGCCGCCTTAGGGGCGGCGCTGCCGTTGCCTTCGGGCGCGACCTCGCGGACAGGCGCGGCGGCGGGCGCTGCTACCGTGGCGGCCGGCGCAACGGCTGCCGCCGCGGGCGCGGGTTTGGCCGCCGGAACTGGCGCAGCAGCCGGTGCAGGCGCGGCCGCGGCGGTTATTTCGGCCGCCTTCGCTTTGGCCGCTGCTTCTTGCATCTTCTTCTTCAGCTCGGCAACCCGTTGTTCACGCGCATCGCCGGAAAGTTCGGAAATCTTCGCCATCTGGGTAGTGTCTCCTTCTCACAGCGGTCAAGCGTCGGCCCGTGGCAATACCCAACGCATGGGGTCCGGGTAGATGGCTGACAGGCCCGAGTTACAGGAATGCGCCAAAAAGCGCGATTAGCGTACCTGCTCGCCCTAAAAGGGGGTGGTCGCGTGCTCGATCAAGAGTGATAGATTGGTTCCAACCGGGTGCAAACTATAGCATACGCCCTATGGCTTGTCAAAATTATCACAAATTTCGGGGACGTATGTGCGCTGATGCCGGCGCTCGCGACAGCGGGCGGACGGGCCGCGGACCCACGCAACGGCCCAGAGTGATTGTACCGTTCGTGGCGTCTTTCACAAAGTTCCAGGTGGCCTGTAGGCACAAGTCCGCCAGGCGCGGATAGACATGGCCGCTGCCGTGGGCGACAGCCGTCTTTGGATGCGACTGCCGCCCAGACCGGTCACGATG
>CAYJQA010000084.1:0-3936 GCA_964372065.1 uncultured Litorilinea sp. | reverse complement strand
CCCCCCCCCCCGGGCCTAGAGTCCGGCCAGACGTTCGGCCAGTTGGCCGCGACGGCCCTGCAACTCGGCGTGCTTGGCCCGTTCGCGGTCGATCACCTCCGGCGGCGCTTTGGCCACAAAGCCGGTGTTGTTGAGCAGCCCTTCGCTGCGCGCCATCTGCTTGTCCAGGTTCTCGATCTCTTTCTGGAGCCGCAGACGCTCGGCGTCCAGGTCCACCAGCCCGGCCAACGGCAGATAGACGGTCACGCCGCCGGTCGCCAGCGTCACGGCCTTATCGGGCGCGGGCAGTTCGGGTGCGATCGCCATGTGCTCGGCGTCCAGCCGCGCCAGACTGACGAGCAGCGGCTTGGCGGCCTGCAGCGTGGCGGCCTGCTCGCCTGCGCTCAACTCAGCGGCGATGCGGCGGCCCGGCTCCACGTTGTATTCGCTGCGGACATTGCGGATGGCGCGCACGATGTCCTGCACGCGGCCAAAGTCGGCGTCGGCGGCGGCATCGGCCCACCCCTGGCGGGCAGGCCAGCGCGCGATGATCAGCGCGCGGTCGTCCCCGGCCATGTCGGGCAGGTTCTGCCAAATGGTCTCGGTCACAAAGGGCATGAAGGGATGGAGCAGCCGCAGGCTGGTTTCCAGCACATAGGCCAACACCTGGCGCGTGGCCTGGGCCGCATCCGGCGCGCCCTCATAGAGCCGCACCTTGCTCGCCTCGATGTACCAGTCGCAGTATTCGTTCCAGAGGAACTCGTAGAGTTGGCGGCCTGCTTCGCCCAACTGCCAGCTTTGGATCAGGCGCGCCACCTCGTTTTGCACCGTTTCCAGCCGGCTGAGAATCCAGCGGTCGGCCAGTCCCAACGCCGCCACCGGCGGCAGGGCATAGCTCACGTTGAAGACGTCAGCGTCCTCGGTCAACGGCAGCGCGTGGCCGTCCAGGTTGAAAATCACGAAGCGCGCGGCGTTCCAGATCTTGTTGGCGAAGTTGCGGTTCGCCTCCACGCGCGCGATGCTCAACTTGAGGTCGTTGCCCGGTGTGCCGCCGGTGAGTAGGCTGAAGCGCAGCGCGTCCGCGCCATAGTCCTTGATCAGGTCCAGCGGGTCAAGCGCGTTGCCCAGGCTCTTGCTCATCTTGCGCCCCTGCTCGTCGCGCACCAGCCCGTGCAGGTAGACGTAGTTGAAGGGGACTTGCCCGGTACACTTGATGCCCAGCATGATCATGCGCGCGACCCAGAAGAAGAGGATGTCGTACCCCGTCTCCAACACGGTCGCCGGGTAGAATCGCGCTAGGTCAGGCGTCTGTGCGGGCCAGCCCAAGGTGCTGAACGGCCACAGCCCGCTGCTAAACCAGGTGTCCAGCACGTCCGGGTCCTGCTCCAGGTGAACAGCTTTGCCGTAGTATGCGATGGCCTGCTCCTGGGCGTGACTCTCGCCGGTCGCGGCAAAGGCGTGCCCGTCCGGCCCGTACCAGATGGGGATGCGATGCCCCCACCACAGTTGGCGGCTGATGCACCAATCGCGGATGTTCTCCATCCAGTGATAATAGGTGCGCTCGAACCGCTCCGGGATGATCTGGATCTCGCCGGAGCGCACCGCCGCGATGGACGGTTCGGCCAGCGGCTTGGTCTTGACCCACCATTGTTCGCTGAGCAGCGGCTCGACCACGGTGTTACAGCGTTGGCAATGGCCCACCTGGTGGACGCGCTCTTCCACGCGCACGGTGAGTCCGGCCTGCTGCATATCTTCCCAGAGGCGGTGGCGCGCGTCGAAGCGGTCAAGCCCGGCGTAGGGACCGGCATTGTCGTTGAGGGTCGCATCCTTGTTCATGATGTTGATCATGGGCAAGTGATGGCGTTTGCCGATCTCATAGTCGTTAGAGTCGTGGCCCGGCGTGACCTTGAGCGCGCCCGTGCCAAAGGTCGGGTCCACATAGGCGTCGGCGATGATCGGGATCTCCCGGCCCAGCATGGGCACGATGGCGGTCTTGCCCACCAGGTGTTGATAGCGCTCATCGTCGGGATGCACGGCCACCGCGGTGTCGCCCAGGATGGTCTCCGGGCGGGTGGTGCTCACCTCCACATGGCCGCCGTCCTGAATGGGGTAGCGGAAGGTGTAGAAGCGCCCGTTGACCTCCTCGTATTCCACCTCCAGGTCGCTGATCGCGCTCTCGCAGCGCGGGCACCAGTTGACCAGGTAGTTGGCGCGGTAGATCAAGCCTTCGTTGTAGAGCCGGATAAAGGTCTCGTGCACGGCGGCGCTGAGACCGTCGTCCAGCGTGAAGCGTTCGCGCGCCCAGTCGCACGAGATCCCCATGCGCTTCTGCTGAGCGGTGATACGTGCGTGATACTCGTCTTTCCAGTCCCAGACCTCACGCACGAAGGCCTCGCGGCCCATGTCATGGCGGCTGCGGCCCTGGCGCTCCAACATACGCTCCACCACGTTCTGCGTGGCGATGCCCGCGTGGTCCGTGCCGGGAACCCACAGCGCGGGGTGTCCGGCCATGCGGTGGTAGCGGAGGAGCGAGTCCTCGACGCTGTTGGTGATGGCGTGGCCCAAGTGCAGCGCGCCCGTGACGTTGGGCGGCGGCATGGGGATGACAAACGGCCGCGCGTCGGGGTCCGACTGCCCCAACTGCGCCTGGCGGTCGGGCGAGAAGTATCCCTTTTGCTCCCACCAGGCGTAGAGTTGTTCCTCCACCACTAGATGGTCATAAGCCTTGGGCATGGAACTGGCTGCGTCTGACATGGTCCTGCCTTCCTCACCTTCTGCTGCGCTGTAACAAAAAAGCCGCCCGTCTCAAGGACGAAGCGGCTTCGCGGTACCACCTTGATTGAGCGCGCCTCGCGGCGGCTCCTCTCGAACGCGTTAACGGGCGAACCCGGATGGCGCTACTGTCCGTTTCGCGCCACCAACCTTCCCGGCTACCTTCCCCGCTGCTGCCTGAGTTGCGCTTGCAGCCGGCGACGCAACCTCTCTGTCAGGCGCACACGGGTACTCCTCCGGTGCCATGTTGTTGCATATTCTGGCGGTGAGTATACTCAGCCCGCCCCGGCGTGTCAAGCCTCAGGGGAACAGTTGGGTCGTCGGTTTGATGAGCAGTTCGGGCACGTGGGCGCGCGGGGGCAGCGTGGCGATAAAGACCACCGCCGCGGCCACGTCTTCCGGCTGGAGGATCTGGGCGCGGTGCTCGTCGCTGACCTTCACCGGGCGACCGTCCAGGATCGGCGTGTTGACCTCGCCGGGACAGAGGTTGGTGGCGCGGATGCCGTTGTCCTTGTCTTCAATGCCGATGACGCGCGTCAGCGCGTTCATGGCGTGTTTGGAGGCGCTGTAGGCCGCGCCGCCCAGGCTGCTGGCGCGCACACCGGCCAGCGACGAGACGTTGATGATGACCCCGTCGCGGCGGGCGCGCATCTCCGGCAGGACGGCATGAATGACATTGAACGCGCCGGTAGCGTTGACCGTCAGCATATAGTCCCAGTCCTCCGGCGCTAGCTCGTCGATACGCCGCTTGAGGACATTGACGCCTGCGTTATTGACCAGGATGTCTACCGGGCCGAACTCAGCGCGAATCCAGGCCACCAGCGCATTGACTTGGCCGCGGTCGGCCATGTCCGCGGCATAGGCCGCCACGGACCGGGGCGCGGTGATGGCCGCGCACGCCTCGTGCAGTTTCTCGGCGCGCCGCCCGGTGATGATGACTTGCGCGCCTTCGGCGGCCAGCGCGGCGGCGCTCGCCAGGCCGATCCCGGAGCCGCCGCCAGTGACCAAGCAGACCTTACCTTCCAAACGCATGAGTTACCGGCTCCTGTCTACTGTGCGGCGCGGGCGCTTGACCGCGGCGTGGTGGGGTAGCTGATGGGGTCGAGCATGACTTCCAGTACAAGCGGATACGGCCGCACGCTATAGGCGGCGATCTGGGCATGCAGCGCAACGACGTCCGTGACC
>CAYJQA010000083.1:1809-13134 GCA_964372065.1 uncultured Litorilinea sp. | reverse complement strand
TCCCACGCTCCAGGCCGCGATCAGCGCCGTGAACGACTTTGACGATGTGCCCGACATCATCCGCGTGGCAGGTTACTGCGGCGGTTCGGCCAACGTCACCAAGAAGATGACCATCCAGGGCGGCTGGGACTTCAGCATGACCACCCTGGACCCTGTGGCCAATGTCACGACCATCGACGCCGCCAACACGGGTCGCGTCCTGAAGCTCACCAACGACATTGCGCCGACCATCGAGAACCTCACGCTGCGCAACGGCAGCGCGTCCGGCTTGGGCGGCGGGCCGAAGGGCAAGGACGCCGGCGGCGTGGTTTACATTCAGGACGCCAAGGCGACGTTACGCAACGTCCGCATCACCGACGGCAGTGCCAGCTCCGGCGGCTGCGTCTTCGTGGCGCGACTCACCGCACCCACGATCGAAGACAGCATCATCGAGAACTGCAAGGCGAGCGAAGGCGGCGGCGGTCTCTACGCCAACGACGGTTCGCCCCAGGTGCTCGACACCATCATCCGCAACAGCAACGCCAAAGCCGGCGGTGGTCTGTATCTGCGCAAGGGCAACGCCATCATCAACGGCGCAACCATCAGCAACAACCGCGCCACGGGAACCGCGTCCTACTTGGAAGTCGCCGGGTTCAACGTGCGCTTGTCGATGGGTGGCGGCGGCGGCGTCAACTTTGACGAGAGCAAGGCCGCCATCACCAGAAGCACGCTGACGCACAACTCTGCCAAGGCAGGCGGCGCGATCTTCGCCGACAACAGCCCTGGCTCCGTCAGCGCGAGCATCCTGAGCGACAACGAGGCCACCGGCAGCCCTACCATCGTCCCCATCATCATCTTGGTAAACAAAGCCGGCGGTGGCGGCGCGATCTACGCCCAGCGCAGCGACATGGTGATCGAGTACAACGTGATCCAGCGCAACACCTCGGCGGGGCCGGGCGGCGCGATCCATCTCTTCAACGGCACGGCGGACGGCAAGATCAACGGCAACTACATCGGCTATAACAGCGCGTCCAAGGGCGCGGCCGTCTATGCCTACATGGACCCCGACACCTTTAAGATCTTCGTCCTGCCCCTCAGCATTCCGGATTTCCTAATACCCATCCTGCTGGGCAAACCGCAGCCGGACCCGCCCAAGGTATCGCTCCAGAACAACACCATCGCGCACAACCAGGGCGGCAGCGCGGTCCATTTCTACGGCTCCAGCTATGGTGAGATGATCGCCAACGTCATGGCGTTCAATACGGGCACGGGCGTCGTCGCCGAGACCCAGGTTCTGCCCTATCTCGCCATGATCCCGGTGCCTATTATTATGTTCATTCCGCTGCCATTCCCGGTCTTCTACGTCCCCAAGGTAGATGCGGACTACAATCTCTGGTACGGAAATGGCGGCAAGACGTCGTCGCAAGGTGTCGGCGCGAGCGTCTCCAACACCAACGAGCGCACCGGCGACCCGGCGCTCAAGGACGACGGCTACCACATCAAACGCATCTCCGCGGCCTACAACACCGGCAAGAATACCGGCATCCCCGTTGACCTGGACGACGAGACCCGGCCGCAGGCGGACATTACCGACATCGGGGCGGACGAGTATCCCGCGCTGGGTGTGCGCTACGTCGCGCCCGGCGGCGGCGATACCGGCGGCAACTTCTGCCGCGACTACCTCAACCCGTGCGGCTCGCTCCAGGTCGCCATTGATTCGGCGCTGGAAGGCGACCTGATCAAGATGGCCGGCGGCGCCTACAGCGGCGTGACCACGCGGCTGGGCCAAACCCAGATGGGCTTCATCACCAAGACGCTTACCATCCAGGGCGGCTACTACCGCTACACCACGGACAACGACGTCACCGACGGGCTGTACACCGACCATGATTGGGAAGACCCCCACGCGGACGTCAACCCCACCATCTTGGACGCGGGCGACGCGGGCCGCGTCTTCTACATCTTGGACGAAAAGCGGCTGGACGAGGACGGCAAGCCCATCAAGGTCGAGCCGACCCTCTCCGGGCTGGTCATCACGAACGGCAATTCCAGTGGGCAAAAAGGTCCCCAGGGCAACCTCTATGACGCCGGCGGCGGGATCTATCTGGACAATACGACCGCGACCATCCGCGATGTGACCATCAGCAGCAACGTAGCGGATTACGGCGGCGGCGTCTACCTCATCGCATCCACGCTCCAGTTGGATGACGTGACCGTCAGCGGCAACCAGGCCAACGAGCGCGGCGGCGGCTTCTATCTGGACAACAGCGATAAGGTTACGATCAGCAGCATCACCATCGAACAAAACAAAGCGCCGCGCGGGGCCGGTCTGTACCTGGACGGCAGCGACGCCACGCTCCAGTTCAACGTCATCAGCGGCAACGGCGACAGCGCCGCGACCGTGGCCGGCGGCGGTCTCTACCTCGACGGCAGCCAGGCGCAGGTCATCAGCAACACCGTCACGGCCAACAACGCGGCCATCGGCGGCGGTTTGTATGTCGTCAACAGCACCGCGCTGATCAAGGGCAATACCATCGCCACCAACCGCAGCACTCTCGCCACGGCGGGCAACGGCCGCGGCGGCGGCTGCTATCTCGGCCCTGGCTCGCCCAACTTCACCCAGAACATCTTGCAGACCAATGAAGCCGTCTATGGCGGCGGCTGTTATCTGGAGGAGACCGCCGCGAGCTTCACCGGCAACCAGGTGCTCAGCAACATCGCCCGCACGTCGGGCGGCGGCCTCTACCTCAACAACAGCAGCGACGCCTCGGTGCGGCTCAACACCGTCACCGGCAACACGGCCAACGGGACCGGCGAGAACGACGGCGGCGGCGGTTTCTATCTGGAATCCAGCAACAGCAGCGTGCAAGAAAACGTCGTCAGCGCCAACCAGGCGGCCAGAGGCGGCGGCTTCTATCTCTTCTCGTTCAGCAACGCCGCGCTGAACAAGAATACCATCACGCAGAACACCGCCAACCTGGACGGCGGCGGCGCTTACATCAAACTCAGCAACGCCAACCTGACGGAAAACATCATCACCGCGAACGCCACCGCGCAGGGCAATGGCGGCGGCGTGTACGTCAAGCTAAGCGGCGCACAGTTCACCAAGAACACGGTCAACGATAACAACGCGACCTTGGCGGGCGGCGGCGTCTACCTGGACGAAAGCGGCGCGTCGCTCCAGGAAGACAGTGTGCAGAGCAACCACGCCCGTAACGGTGGCGGTGTCTATCTGTTCCGTTCCAACACGGCGCACTTTAGCAAAGTGACCATCAGCAACAACCGGGCCGACCTCAACGGCGGCGGGATTTACCTCAACCTCA
The DNA here is from genome assembly GCA_964372065.1 of uncultured Litorilinea sp. Classification (GTDB taxonomy): domain Bacteria; phylum Chloroflexota; class Anaerolineae; order Caldilineales; family Caldilineaceae; genus QEUY01. The sequence goes on along the minus strand of CAYJQA010000083.1, from coordinate 9,832 downwards.
GCAATATCCCGCTGGAAGACCACGTCATCGAAGACAACGCGGCCGGGCTGGCAGGCGGCGGTCTCTACCTGGAAGAGAGCTTGGTCAGCCTCAACCGTAACATCGTGCGCGGCAACCAGGCCGGTGAGCGCGGCGGCGGCGTCGCCGTTACCAAGCGCAGTCACGCCACCATGGGCAGCAACGCCATCGTGGACAACCAGGCCGGCACGACCGGCAGCGGCGTCTATGTGTCCGGCAGCCAACCCACGCTCATCCATACGACGCTGGCGCGCAACACCGGCGGCGACGGCACCGGCATTGCCGCCGAATCACAGGAAGGCGCGGCCAGCACCGTCAAGCTGATCAACACGATCCTCGCCAACCAGACCCTGGCCGTGCGCGCCGCGGCCGATAACACCATCTCGCTCACCGCGACCTTGTGGGACGGCAACCAACTCAACTGGAAGCTGGACGCAGGCAAGGTCCTGACCGGCAGCGCCAAGCTCAACTTCTTTGGCAGCGCCCGCTTCCAGGCCGACGGCATTCATCTGCAAAAGGACTCCAAGGCCGTGAGCGTGGGCGTCGTGACCGACGTCTCGCGCGATGTCGACGGCGATGGCCGGCCCCAGGGCAACGGCCCCGAACTGGGCGCGGACGAGCTGCCCGCCGACTGTCTCGCGGTGGCGTCCAGCGACCTCAGCGTGACCTACACCACCGTGCAAGCCGCCATCGACGCGGCCGATCCCGGCGACGAGGTACGTATCGCGGGCACGTGTGTCGGCGCGGTGACGGAAGGCGGCACGACCCAACTCGCCTACATCTACAAACAGATTAATGTGCGCGGCGGCTATACGCCGACCAACTGGCTCGTCTCTTACCCCATCACCCAGCCCACCTTCCTGGACGCCAAGGGCGCAGGCCGCGTGATCTTTGTCACGTCCGGGGTCCACCCCCTCATCGAGTCGCTCAATCTCGCCAACGGCAACGCGGCGGGCCAGGGCGGCGGACCCGGCGGGCTGGACGCCGGCGGAGTCATCTACGCCCGCAACGCCAACCCCACGCTCCGCAATCTGACACTGGTGGGCGGCGCGGCGTACTATGGCGCGGGGCTTTACCTGCAAAGCTCGACCGCGACGCTGACCGGCAGCAAGCTGGAAGGCAACGCCGGGACCAAAGGCGGCGGGGTCTTCCTCCGCAATGCCAATGCGACGCTGCGCGACAATACCGTGATCAACAACCTGGCCGATAGCGGGGCCGGGCTGTTCCTCAGCTTCAGCCAGGCCGTGGTTGAGGGCAACGATGTCGTCCAGAACACAGCCACGGCCGCAGGCGGCGGCTTCTTCCTGGAAAGCAGCGCCGCGACCATCCGCAGCAATCTGGTCGCCACCAACACGGCCTTGGCCGCGGGCGGGATCTACGTGGACAGCGCGTCCCCCCAGATCACGCGCAACACCATCCAGGGCAACACGGGGCAAAACGCCGGCGGCCTCTACCTGTCGGGCAGCTCCGCGGCCGTCAACGGCAACACCGTCGTGGGCAACAGCGCGGGCATCGGCGGCGGCATCTATGTCCAGGCCGGCCAGCCCGCGCTCGACAACAACGTCATCGCGCAAAACAGCGGCCAGATTCAGGCCGCGGGCCTCTATATCCTCAGCAGCTCGCCCAAGCTGCGACACAACACCGTGGCCGCCAACACGGGCGGCGACGGCTCCGGGATGTATGTCACCGACCTGGGCATCAACCCGGCCAACATTGACTTTGTCAACAACATCATGGTGGACCACTCCACCGCCATCAGCATTACCGCGGGGAACAAGGTCACCATACGCAGCGCCCTCTTGAACAACAACACGCGCGATTGGGCCGGCGACGGCATCATCGCGGACCAGGGCAGCCATGTGCGCGCCGACCCGCGCTTCGTCAATGCCGCCGGCCGTGACTACCATCTCGAGAGCAGCAGCCCCGCCCGCGACCGCGGCGCAACCAACGCGGGCATCGGCGTGGACTTCGACGGCCAGACGCGGCCCGCCGACCAGGGCTATGACATCGGCGCAGACGAATTCGTCTTCCTCGGTCTCCAGATCGTGGCGCAGACGGTGCCGGAGCCGGTCGTTGCGGGCGCGCCTTTCAGCTTCATCATCCGCGTCGTCAACATCGGCAACATCGACCAGACGGCCAGCGTCACCATCACCTTGCCCAGCCAGATGACGCCCAGCGGCGTCCTCACGTGGACGGCGGGCATCGCCCGCGGCGACACGTGGGTCAAGACCATCGACGCCAAGGTGACCTCTTCCTTCAGCGGCCAGCTCACCGCGATCCTGGATGTATCCACCGCCGAAGGCGAAGGTGAAACCGTCAACGTACCGATTGCCGTCGACAAGCCCGATTTCGCCGTGCTGCTGGAGGCCGAAGCCACCCCCTCGCCCGTGACTCCGGGCAGCGAGCTGGTCTACCAGATCCGCGTTAGCAACGTGGGCAACCAGTCCATCAGCCCCGCCGTCACCGTGGAGTTGCCCGCGGCGGTCTCCGCGGCTGCGACCATGAGCTTTGCGCCTGACCCGCTCGGCCCCGGCGGCGCGTGGACCAAGGCGCTGCATACCACCGTCGCGACCGACGCGACCGGCACGCTGCGCACCATCTTCCGCGTGACCACGCTGGAAGGCCCTTCATCGACTTACACGCTGTCGGTCCCCATTGCTAAGCCTGGCCTGACGACCAGCGTCAGCGCCACGCCCGATCCCGTATTGGCCGGGCGCACCGTCACCTACACCCTCAAAGTCGCCAACACCGGCAACATTGACTTCACGGGGATCATCACCTTCGTGGTGCCGACCGCCGCGAATGGGCGGCCGTTGGTCGCGCCAGGCGCGGACCAGGTGTACCGCGACGTATCGCTGCCCGCCGGCGGCGAATGGACCCAGACCCTGGTCTTGGTCGTGGAACCGGGCTATACCGGCGACCTGACCAGCCACGTCATCGTCGCGACCAGCACGGGGCTAATCGTCCCCCATGAGGACGTCCGCCAGGTCGTCCTGCCCACTCGCGGCCCGACGATTCGCGCCGTCCGTTCCGGGGCATGGGATGACCCCAATACCTGGGACCCCGCCCGCGTCCCCAACGCCGACGATATTGCTCTGGTCCAAGAGGGCGTAGAAGTCACCGTCAGCGGCACGCCCAACCCCATCGCGCTAACCGGGCTGATCAACAACGGCACGATCTTCCTGAACTGCGCGGCGGGCGAGCCTATGGTCCTGAAGGTGAGCGAGTTCATCGAGAACAACGGCCTCATCCGCGGAGCCGACGCCCAGAGCATCGGCGAGCCAGGCTGTCCGGTCGAAGTACAGACCCTCACCCTCGACAACCCCGGCGTCATCCGCGGCGGCGACGGTGCGGACGGCGGCTTGAGCAACGGCGTGCTCTACGATGGCGGCGACGGCGGCCCCGTCAGTGTCTTTGCCCAAAACGTGCTCAACGACGGGACCATCCGCGGCGGCGACGGCGGCAACGTGCCCCCGCCCGCCGACAGCGGCACGGGCGGCGACGGCGGCAACGTGCTGGTCGTGGCCGGCCCGCCCGACCCAGGACTAGTCATCAACCGCGGGCTGATGGAGGCCGGCGACGGCGGCGACGGTCCCAACGGCGGTGACGGCGGCGCGGTCGCCATGCTCGCGTCCGCCCAACTCACGATCGACGGCGGCGCTGCCGCAGGCGGGGCAGGCGGCGATGGCCGCGACGGCGGTCGCGACGGCGCCGACGGCGGCATCACCACTGCCGCGGCGGTCATCTGGGACAACGGCCGCATGACCCGCAACGGCGACGATTACGCCTTTACCGGCCAAATCCGGCCGCGCGTGCGCGGCGCGGTCGGCGCGCTCGTCCTGCTCCCGGTGGAAATCCTCAACACCGGCATCAACAATGACACCTACTTGCTGCTCTGGTCCTTGGACCAAGAATGGGCGCAGGAATTCCTGCCGCAGAGCTACCGCGTGCGCACGCTCCAGATCGGACGGCTCTTTGCCCCGTTCCAGATTCCGCTGACAGCCAACGAGGGCGACCGCGCCCTCGTCACCATCGAAATCGGCTCACGCGGCAACTTGAACCTATCCCAAGAACTGTCCGTGATCGTAGCCGTGGGCGAGGGCGAACGCGTGCTCATGCCCACCGTCTATGGGCCGAACGAGGAGGCCGCCCGCTCGCAGGCGCAGCAGGCCCCCGCCGCCGCCGAACGCGTCTTGCTGCCCGTCGTCGGCGCGGCCACCCCGTAGCCGCGTCGGCCCAGGAAACAGTACGCCCGCCGCGACCTGCGCGACGGGCGTTTTCTTGTTCCATATGGCAGATTCTACACGCACGTATTACGGCGGGGCGTTGATAGTCACTTCCGCCGTACCAGTCACAGACCCCGATTGCGCCTGGATGGTCAGCGGGCCGATAGCGCCGGTGACGACCATCCCCATGAAACCAGTGCTCAGGTCAGCGACGCCTACCGGGAAATCACCCGATTCCAATACACTGTCGAAGCCCGATCCATTGAACGTGACCGCGGCGCCACCCGTCGCGGTGAAGGTGACAGTCTCGCTACCGCTGTTCCAGTCGGTCAGGACGTTGCCGCTGGCATCGCGCACCGTCAGCGTGTTCGTCCCCACAAACTCCACTCCCTCGGTTTGCGACGGATCCAGCACCAAGTCCAGCTGCGCCAACGGACCGGGCTCGATCAACACATCGGCCGTCGCAACTACGGACCCAGACTGCGCCTGGATCGCCGCGGTCCCCACCGTGCCGGTGTAGACCACCCCCATGAAGCCGGTGCTCAGGTTGGCAACACCCGCCGTGAAGTTCCCCGGCTCCAACACACTGTCGCCGCCCGAACCGTTGAACGCGAGCGATGCGCCGCCCGACGCGGCGAAAGTGACATTCGCGCTCCCGCTGCTCCAGTCGGTCAACACGTTGCCGCTGGCATCGCGCACCGTCACCGTGTTCGTCCCTACGAACTCCTCGGTGTTAGTCTGCGACTCCGTAAGTTGTAAGTCCAGTTGCGCCAGCGGGCCGGGGTTGATCGTCACGTCGGCCGTCGCAACCACGGACCCAGACTGCGCCTGGATCGTCGCCAGCCCCACTGTGCCGCTGTAGACCATCCCCGCAAAGCCGGTGCTCAGGTTGGCGACGCCCGCCGTGAAGGCCGCCGGCAGAAGTAGATTACCTGAGCCCAAGGTCGAGTTGGCAAAGTCGATGGTCGGGCCGCTCGGCGACGTCACCGCGAAGACGATATCGGTCGGGCCGCTTGACCAGTTCTTCAACACATTCCCATAACTGTCGAGCACCGTCAGCCTGTTCGTCCCTACGAACTCCTGCGTGTTGGTCTGCAGCTCAGTAAGCTGCAAGTCCAGTTGCGCCAGCGGGCCGGGCGTCACCGTCACCACGAATTCGCCGTCCGGCGATGTCGCCACGCCCGTGCCTGTCGCCGTGATCGTATAGACCCCGGCCTCATAGAGCGTTAGCCGGCCATTCGCCCCTGCGGGAGTCACCGTTGACACTCCACCGTTGAAGCCCAGCGTCGCCGGCTGTCCGAACGCCACCAGCGCGCCGCCGTTGTTCGTCACAGTCGGATCCGGCGGCGTCACCCCCGTGGTCAGCACCCCGGCAAAGGTCAGGTCGAAGTTGGCTGCGCCCAGCGGCGTCAGGTTGTTGGCCGCGTCGCGCAGGCTCACCTGCAGGCTGATCGGCTGACCGGCCTCCACCGACAACGCAGCGTTGGTGTAGGGGCCTGCGCCAAACCCGCCCCGTAGCGTAACCTCCGCCGGCGACCCCGGGTTCATAGTCACGCCCGCGTTCGTCGTCAAGGAGCCGGTTTGCGCCTGGATCGTCGCCAGCCCCACCGTGCCACTATAGACCATCCCCGCCGAACCGGCGCTCAGGTTGGCGCGGCCCGTAGTGAAGTCCACCGGCTCCAACACACTGTTGCCGCCGGACCCACTGAACGTGACTGACCCGCCTGGCGACGTCACGCTGAAGTTGACATTGGTCCCGCTGCTGCTCCAGTCAGTCAGGGGGTTGCCGCTGACGTCACGCACGGTCAACGTGTTCGTCTCCACAAACGCTTGTGTCACCGTCTGCGGCGACGTAAGTTGCAGGTCCATGTGGTGCAGCGGGCCGGCCCTGATCTCCACGTCCGCCGTCCCCGTCACTACGCCCGCTTGCGCCTGAATCGTCGCCGGCCCCGCCGGGCCGGTGTAGACCATGCCCTTGTTGAACTCGCTGAGATTCGCCACGCCGGCGCTGAATTGCCCCGGCGGCAGTTGATTGCTACCGCTCAAGTTGGCGAACTGGATGGTCGCGCTGCTCGCTGGTACCGTGAAGGTAACGTTGACCGAACCACTCGTTGACCAGTTCTCCAACGTATTCCCGAAAGCATCGCGCACCGTCAGCGTGTTCGTCCCCTTGAACTGCGCCGTGTTGGTCTGCGGCGACGTGAGTTGCAGGTCCAACTGCGCCAACGGGCCGGGCGTCACCGTCACCACGAGCGCGCTGCCCGGCGGTGTCACCACCCCTGTGCCCGTCGCCGTGATCGTATACACTCCGGCCTTATAGAGCCGCAGACTGCCGTTCGCGCCGTCGGCAACCGCCGACACCCCACCGGTCAGGTTCAGCGTCGTCGGCTGCCCGAACGAAATCTGCGCGCCGCCGTTGTTCGTCACGGTCGGCGTCACGCCACCCGAAGGCAGCGCGCCCACAAAGGTCAAGTCGAAGCTGGATGGGCCCGGCGGTGTCAGGTTGCCGGCCGCGTCGCGCAGACTCACCTGCAGGCTGATGGGTTTCCCGGCCTCCACCGACAGCGCAGACGCGTAGGCTTCCGCACCAAGTGCGCCCTGCAGTGTGACGTTCGTCGGCGGCCCCGAGTTTATGGTCACGTTCCCAGACGTGCCCGCGGCGATGTTCGCTTGACCGGCCTGCTGCGGTGCCGCGGCGGCGGTAAATGTCGCCGTCCCCGGCAGGCCCATATACACCATGCCCAACCCGGTCATTGTCAGCACCGCAGTGCCGTTGACGACGTCGTTGTCCTCGTTGAGCACGTTGTCATCGCCCGACCCGGCCAGTTGGATCGTGCCGGTGGTGAACGTCAAGTTGCCCGTAATCGTGATGGGCCGCGTCGCCGCGTTGTAATTCGTCACCGGATTCTGATACTGGTCGCGCAGGAACAGGCGGCTTGCGCCGGTAAAGGTCTGGCTGATCACCTGCGGCGTCGCCAACTGGAGACTGATGTTCTGGGACAGACTCGGCAGCACCCGCACCGCCAGCCCGCCGTTGGGCGCCGAATCAACGCCGTCCGGATTCCGCACATGGATGGTGGTCGTTTCCACCTTGTACAGCCGCAACCTACCGGCGCTGCTGGCGGTACTCGCCACACCGTCGGTGAAGTTCGTCTTTGTATCGTTGGTAAAGAGGACGATATCACCCAAATTGTCCGTCACGCTCGGCGTATTGATGCCGTCCGGCGCAATGCTTGCCCCACGGAACACCAACCGGACATTATTCCCATCGTACTCCGGATCCGGATTGCCGTAGTGGTCCACCATGCGGATCGTCAACTGCACTTGCGTGCCGGCCGTGAGCACTGCCCGCCCTGAAATATCCACATACTGTGGCGGTACCGTAAGGTCAAGCCGTTCGCGCGCGGCCGCACTGACCGTCACCGTCAGCGTACCCATGGGCGCCGATCCATACGTGCCGTCGCTCGCATTGATCGGGATGTTCGTGCCCGCCGCATAGAGCGTCATGTCGCCCGCCGTGCCGCTCGTGTCCAAGACGCCGCTGGCAAACGTCAGCGTGGTCGGCTGGCCAAAGGCAATCGCCGCGCCGCTGTTGTTGACCACGGTCGGCGTGAACACCAGGCGTGTGGACGGCTGCGCGCCGCTGAAGGTCAGCGCGATGTCCCCGTCATAGCCAACGGCCAAGTTGCCCAGGCCGTCATATGCCGTGATGCTGAGCGTCCGCGTCACGCCCGCCGTGAAGGTCGTGCTGGGTGCGGTCAGCTTCAGATAGGCTACCT
>CAYJQA010000083.1:0-1799 GCA_964372065.1 uncultured Litorilinea sp. | reverse complement strand
GACGTCACCTTGGTCAGCACGCCGACTGTGGCTTCAATGTAGCCGCTCCCTGCCGCGCGTCCCCGGAAGAATGAGCTTGCCCCGCTCTGCGGCTCCATATCGCTTGGGATTACTCCACCCGTCGGCGTGATCACCGTCCACGACGCCACGGGGTTAGCCACGAAGTTGAGGAACGCGTCGCGCGTCACCGCCCAGACAGGGATGTTCGTCCCGGAGCTGATGGACTGCGAGGCAACCACGTCACCCAGTCCATCCCCACTGGTCTCGACCCGCACCATGGTTGCGATCCCTGGTGTCACGGTGATCACACCGGTCGGGATGCCGATGAGACTGCCGAACGTAGGCGTGATCAGCGCCGTGCCGGTCTTGTGCCCGGTGAAGGTCGTGGAAATGCCGGTCGTCGGGCTGATGTCGGTTGTCGCCGACACGCCTTCCGTCGTGGCAATGTCCCACGTAGCGCTCACCGTCCCGCTCACGTTGCGATACGGGTCCAGCGCCACGGCGTAGATATCGATACTCGTCCCCGCGCTGATGGCTTGGGACGGGATCACCGCGCCGCCCACGGCTGCGTCGCGCGCTTCCACGTGCGAGGCCGTCGCCGTGCTGACCGTGACGGTCAGACTGTCCGTGGGCGCAGTCTCGATATTCGCCGCGGCGTCCGCCGCCGTGATGACCGCGGTCTCCACCAGGTAGAGCGACAGCACACCGTTGGTCCCGATGCTCGTCGTCGCGATGCCGCTGATGAAGGTGAGCGGCGTCGCATTACCAAGCGAATACGGATCGCCATCGTTGCCGACCACAGTCGGCGGCGTCCCCGTCACCGCCGCCCCCGCCCCACCAAAAGTCAGGTAATGCGTGTCTTCGTACTCCGCGAGGTTCCCAAACGCATCCAGCGCGGTAATGGTCAAGCTGATCGGCGTCCCCGCGGTCGTGGACGTCGACCCGGTCAGCACAAGCCGTGTCGCCGCGCCACCGGTGACCGTCAGCGCCTGGGTAGTCGGCGTCACCCCGAAGGTGGCGGTGATCGTCCGCGGCCCAAGCAACTGGTCATAGTAGAAGAAGCTGGCCGCATCCGCGCCGGTGGTAATCGTCACGCCCTGCACGGTGCTCGCTACCGTCGGCGTAACGAATACGCCGCTGGCCGGGGCCGACGTCGTCAACGCTACGGTCACGGACGGGTCGGCGCGGTTCGGGTTGCCGAAGCGGTCGAGCCGCTGCACTGCGATCACCTCGGACATGACGCCGGCCGGCGTCGTGCGTTCGGGCGTGACAAAGAGCACGCTTACCGCTGTATCCGGCTTGACCGTCAACTGCTGCGGAGTGTTAGTCAGCCCGCTGGCATTGGCTGCGATGACCCAAGCACCCGCCTTCTCGTCATAGTAACGGAAGCTGCCGGTCGAAGTGCCGGCGATCACGACTTGCGTAATCGGCGTGGCGGTGGCTACCTCGAGGAAAGTCTTGGCAGCACCCGACGAACTGGACGATAGAGCAGCCGTTATGGGCGAACCGGCCGTCGGCGTGATGATGTTGAAGTACTCGTCTTGCACCTGTACCGTCAGCGTGAGCGACGTCGTACCCGCCGTAATCGCCTGGCTCTCCGTCAGGTAGACGAGTTGGCTGGGCACGTCAGGCGACACGGTGATGGTCGTTGTCGCCGTAAGCGTCCCGCCGCCATCCGCCGTGAGGGTGTGTGTCCCCGCGCGCTGGTCCTGGTAATAAAAATCCGCGGTGGCCGCCGTCTGCGGAATCTGCACGCTCGTCACGGTGTTGATGGTGGTGCTATCCGTGAAGAAGAAACG
>CAYJQA010000082.1:0-13147 GCA_964372065.1 uncultured Litorilinea sp. | reverse complement strand
GGGGTACGCAGGGTCGCCGCGCCCTCTTTGGGCGCTTTGGCGTGACCGGCGTGGTCAACGTGGACCTCACGCCGGAGTACGCCGCCAAGCTGGCCGCCGCGCTGGGCGCAACCTTGCCCAAGGGCAGTTGGGTCGCCATCAACCGCGACGCCCATCGCTCCTCGCGCATGTTGAAGCGCGCCCTCATCAGCGGCATCCCCGGCGCGGGCGTCAATGTGTGGGACCTGGGGACCATGCCCATCCCCGTGGCGCGCCATTTTGTCCGCACCCAACCGGACACCAGCGCGGGCATCCATGTGCGGCTCAGCCCCTTCGACCAACGCGTGGTGGACATCCGCTTTATCGACCGCAAGGGCATGAATCAGAGCAAGAGCGCCGAACGCACCATCGAGCGCAGCTTCTTCCGCGAAGACTTCCGCCGCGCCTATCTGGACGAGATCGGCACGATCCAATATGCCGTCCGCACCATCGAAATCTACAGCGAAGCGTTCTTGGCCCATGTGGACGCCGAGGCCATCCGCGCCGCCGGCTTTCGCATCGTGATCGACTACTCCCACGGTCTCGCCGGCGACGTGCTTGCCCAAATCCTCAACAAGCTCGGCGTGGAAGTCGTCCCGCTCAACGCCCGGATGGACGAAACCAAACTCGCCATGCTCCAATACGAGTTCAGCGCCAACCTGGAGCGCATGGCGAAGATCGTCGGCGTGCTCAACGCCGACTTGGGCATCCAACTGGATGTGGGCGGGGAGAAGGTCTTTCTGGTGGACGAGCACGGTGCGATCCTGGACGACATCACCGCGGCCGCGCTCATGGTCGAACTGGCGCTGCAAAACCAACCCGGCTGCCGTGTCCTCGCACCCGTGACGCTGCCCAACGCCTTCGAGGCCATCGCCGGCTGGCACAACGCCAAGCTCACCCGCATCAGCAACAACCTGCAAAACATCATGCAGGCGGCCGAAGCGCCCGATACCCTCTTGGCCGTGGACGGCAACGGCAACTTCATCTTCCCCGCCTTCCAGCCCGCGGTAGACGGTCTGATGGCGAGCGTCAAGCTGTTGGAATATCTCGCCAAGTACCGGATGAAGATCAGCGAGGTCGTGAACTATCTACCCAAGTTCTATCTGGCCGAGACGCGCGCAGATTGCCCCAGCGCCGCCAAGGGCGCGGTGATGCGGCGGCTCAACGAGTTGCACCCCGGGTTAAGCACCGTCCGCAGCGAAGACCACATCGAAGGCGTCAAAATTCAGCGTGACGGCGGCGAATGGGTCCATGTCGCGCCCGACCCCGATTCGCCCTACTTCACCGTAGTCGCCGAGGCCGGCAGCGACATCCGCGCCCAGGCGTTGGTGGAGGAATATCGCGGCCTGATTACCTCCATGCTGGCGGTCACGGCCCTATGAGGCCCGTTGCCACCGCCATCATCGTCGCTTCGTCCGCGGCAACGCACGCGCTGGGCCGCCGCTTGGGCGCGGCCGCGACGCCCGGTCAGGTCATCGCGCTGCGCGGCGACCTGGGCGCGGGCAAAACTACGCTCACGCAAGGCATCGCCGCCGGGCTGGGTATTACCGCCCGCGTCACCAGCCCCACCTTCACCCTGGTCAACGAGTACGCGCCGGGCAGCCGTCGCCTGCGCCTCATCCATATCGACATCTACCGCCTGGGTGACAGCCCGGCCGCGGCCCAGCGCGAGGCCGCGACCTTTGGCCTCGCGGACATTCTCGCCGACGCGGCCTGGCCCGACGCCGATGCGCTGGGAAATGTGGTGGTGGTGGAGTGGGCGGAGAAGATCGCGGCCCTGCTCCCCGCCGACCATCTGGAGATTCACCTGGAGGCTCTACCCGGTGCGCCCGACGCCCGCCGCGTCACGTTCACGGCCCACGGCCCCCAAAGCGCCGCGCTACTGGCCGCCATCGACGCGTAGCCGCCCACAAGAGGGATTAGCCGCAAAGAACGCAGAGATCACAAAGACCAGAGCGATGCAATTGCCGGGTCTTTGTGTGTTCTTTGCGTTCTCTGCGGCCATTGACTCTCTTTTGACGCGGCGCTAGGGCAAATCTGCCGGCGTGTCGATGTCCGCCAGCCACGCCGCCGGCGCCGCGACGTGCGCTACCCGCGCCAGATTGGCGCGCAGCACCATCCGCCCGCCGATATCGCCCTGCACGGCCTGGAGCGCCGCCCAAAACGAACGGTCAAAGAGGGCGGGAACGCCGCGCAGTTCTCCGTCGACCGCGGCCGCGGCCAGCGGCGCACCCTCCCGCCAGGCCGCCACCAACCGTCGCAGCAACGCCGCCGGCACAAAGGGCTGATCTACCGGCAGAATGACCGCGGCCTGGATGGTCGGCGCAACCGCCGCCAGCCCGGTCTGCAAGCTACCTGCCTGCCCGCTTTCCCACCCCGCATTGTGCACGATGCGCAGCCGGGGGTCCGCGTCGGCCAAGTCGGCCACCGTCGCCGCCACCGCCTCGGCATACGCGCCGGTCACCAGCACCACCTGCTGCGCGCCGCTCGCCAGCGCCGTACAGACGGCGCGGCGCGCCATCGGCTCACCTGCCACCGGAAGCAACTGCTTGGCGCGCCCCATGCGGCGGCTCTCGCCGGCGGCCAACACCACCACCGCCCACGCGGCCCACCGCTCCACCACGGGCTGCTCCGCCTGCGCGGCCGCCGTGATCAGCCCCAACTGCCCGGCCGCGGCCCAGTCGCGGGCCACCAGCCGGGCCAACGCCACTTCATGGGCGCGCTCCACCTTGTTGAGGATGGGGACCAGGGTCGCGCCCGCCGCGCCGGGGAACCCGCCGGGCACGGCCTTGGCCCCGCCCTCCGGATGGAGCGCCAGCGCCGCCACCATCGCGGGCGTGAGCCGGACCGTCGCGTCATCGCCCAGTCCCAGCACCGCACGCACGCGCTCGGGCCGATGCACTTGGCCCGCGACCACGCGCCGCCCAATCGCATCCACGCCCGTCACGGCCAGCAGATGCGTCGTGCACGCGGGCACCACCGGCTCGTGGTCGGCGGGGGCCTTGACGGGCAGCATGTGGCTGCCGTCTGCCTCCACCACGATCAGACCGATGCCCAGCGGCGGTGCGTGCGTTAAGAGGTGTTCCACTACAATCGGGGCAAGCCCGGGACGCTTGTCGGCGCGGCGCGGGCCGACCACCAGTGCCCGGGAGTGGGTATCGAGGGTATGCGCCAATTCGCTCCAGGGCAGCGTCTCGCCCGTGACTTCGACCAGCGCCGGGTCATGCGCCACCTGCTCAGCGCCGAGACGCGTGGTTGTCGTGGCGATGGGACGCATCCCGCGCGCCGCGGCTTCCTCCACCAAGCGGAAAAGCAGTTTCGTCTTGCCGCCGCCGCCCACCAGGGCGACCACGGAGTTGGCATCCGGCTCCAGACGGAGCGCGTCAATCAGGTCCATTGGATCAGGTCCATTGGCTCAAGCCAAAGCAACGCAACCGGGGTCTTTCGCTTCGCTAAGGGTGACGATACGATGCCGTTGTGTGAAAGAACCGGCGCGCGTGTCAGTCGCCCAGCGCCTGCGCCAAGTCCGCAATTAGGTCGTCCGGGTGCTCCAGCCCCACCGACACGCGCAGCAAGTTTTGCGGCGTCGTCGTGTTGGGGCCTTCCACCGAAGCGCGATGCTCGATCAGGCTTTCGACGCTGCCCAGGCTGGTCGCGCGCGTAAAGAGCTGCACGCGCGCGGCCACAGCCATCGCCTCAGTCGCGCCGCCACGAATCTGCACCGACAGCATCCCGCCAAACAGTTTCATCTGCCGCGCCGCGATCGCGTGGCCCGGATGACTCGGCAGCCCCGGATAATGAACCGCGGCCACCTGGGGGCGATCCTGTAGGAATTCGGCTACCGCCTGCGCGTGGGCCGAATGCGCCCGCACGCGATAGGGCAGCGTACTAATGCTCCGCAGCAGCAGCCAGCAGTCAAAGGGCGCCGGCGTCGCGCCGCCGGTCACCTGTGCCGTCGTCAGCGCTGTCCAGAACTCATCCTGTGCCCGCGTGATCACCGCGCCGCCCAGGATGTCGCTGTGCCCGCCCAGATACTTGGTCGTCGAGTGCATCACCAAGTCCGCGCCTAAGGCCAACGGCTGCTGGCCCAACGGCGACGGCCACGTGTTGTCCACGGCCAGCCGCGCCCCCACGCCATGCGCCAGTTCTGCCACCGCGGCAATGTCCGTGATACGCAGCAGCGGGTTGGACGGCGTCTCCACCCAAACCAGGCGCGTCGTGGGCCGCAGATGGCTGCGCACCTGGTCCAAGTCGGTCATGTCCACAATCGAATAGGCCAGCCCCCAGCGCGCCAATACCTCCACCGCCAGCCCGCGCGTGCCCCAATAGGAGTCCGCGGGCAGCAGCACATGGTCGCCCGTCGCCAGCGTTTGCAGCACGGCATGGGTCGCGGCCTGGCCCGAGGCAAAGGCCGCGGCCGCCGCCCCGCCCTCCAACTGGGCCAGACAGCTTTCCAGCGCCGCCCGGTTGGGGTTCTCCGACCGCGTGTAGACATAGCCGGTGGGGTATGCGCCGTCCGCTTGGCGCTCAAAGGTTGTCGACAGCACGATCGGGGGCATGACCGCGCCGGTGGTGGGGTCGGGCCGGCGTCCGGCGTGGATGGCTAACGTTTCGACGTGCATCACATGACTCTCCTAGCGTGGGATACCGGTAATCCGGATGCCGCTTCCGGTGACCTTGTGGCGGGCGTTGATGCCGATCAGCACGGCGGTCAGCCCCTCGACCACCGCTGCATTCGCCAGCGGCCCGGCGTCCACCGCAAACAACCCGGCCGCGGCCGTCAGTTCCTGGGCGACGCGCTTGGCGTCCTTGTCGTCGCCGGTGATCAGCACATCGCAATCGGCCTGCCAACTCAAGTCCTGCAGATGCCCCGCCGAGATGTTCTGAAACGCCGTCACCACCCGCACGCCCGCGCCCAATTGCGCCTGCGCCTCTTCCGCCGCCGACCCGCCCGCCGGTCGCCAAACGGTGCTCACCTTGGGCGGTTTGAGGGGCACGGTGACGGTAATCAGCACCTTGCCCTGACTGCCCGCCGCGATCTGCGCCAGCGTGTCCGTCTGCGCCGCATAGGGTACGCTCAGCACCACCACATCGCCCGTGGTCGCGGCCGCAGCGTTGGTCGCGCCGGTCAAGGTCGCGCTGCCCGCGGGCAGGCGCGCCGCCAGTTCCGCGGCCACGGTCGCGGCCTTCTCGGCGCTGCGGCTGCCGATCACCACGGGATAGCCCGCCGCAGCCCAGCGCACGGCCAACCCCGACCCCTCATCTCCCGTCCCGCCGATCACGGCGAGCGTTGGTTTTGTCATGCCGCCAGATTCCTCCAGGATTCAGCGCCTGGGCGTTTTGAGTGGGCCACTCGCGCCGGTCATCGGCGGCAAGCGCCGCCTGTGCGGCCTTATCGCTAAGCCTGGCGCAACATACCTCCGCCCAACGTGCCCCCAAACGCGATAATCAGCACAGGTTGGCCGCGCCAAGGATTGGCGGGGTCTGCCGCACACAGTTGACCCCATGCGGCTTGCCGGGGTTAGGGTGTGGGATACCGGCGCAGGAGCCAGGGCAACAAGTGGAAAAGCTGCCGGAGATGGAACCACGCGACCCGGCGCGGCTTAGCGACCGCCTGCAAGGTAATCGGTATTTCGACCAGGCGACCACCTTTGGATATTACTTCCAGCGAAAAGATTCCACAAATGCACTCCCCACGCAGCGCCAAGCGCCTTGCCAGGTCGGTGCGCAGCGCACGGAAGCCCGTGCCCGAATCGCCCACCGGCCCGCGCAGCCCGGCCAGCCAGGTCAGCACGCGCTCAGACGGCCGCGGCACCACGTCCCGATGGCCCTGCACCATGTCGGCCTGCCCCGCCAAGATGGGCGCGACCAACTCCGGAATGCGCGCCGGCGGGAATTCGCCGTCAGCGTCGACCACCACCACCACATCGCCGGTTGCCTCGGCAAAGCCCCGCTTGATGGCCGCGATATAGCCCTGATTCACCGTCTGCGTCAGCACACGCGCCCCCGCGGCAGCGGCTTCCGCCGCCGTCGTGTCGCGGCTGGCGTCGTCAATCACCAGAATCTCGTCCACCACCGCCCGCAACAGCGTCACCGTCGCGCCCCCCCGCCCCGCCTCGTTATAGGCCGGGACCACCGCGGTCACACGACTCATTCATCCTCCAAGTCCGCCGCCGAGGGCAGACCACGCCGAATATGCCGGAAGTGGTCCACCATCTCCGCCATACCCGCCGCCAGCGAAACTTGCGGACGCCAGCCCAAGGCGATCAGCGCCGCCGGGTCCACCGCAAACGAGACGTGGGTGCGGATATCCTGCTCGGTAAAGTGGACCGTCGTCGCGGGCCGGGCTTGGCGCACCGCCGCCACAATATCCAGCACAGAAACCGTCTCGCCCACTAAGTTGTAGATGGGGCCGGGCAGCTCGTTCTGCAGCGCATGACAGACGCCCGCGACCGCATCGCGCACATGGATCACCGGACGGCGCTGCTGGCCGTCGCCATAGACCGTCAGCGGTTGGCGAATCCCCGCCAGATAGGCAAAGCGGTTGACCACCGCATCATAGCGGGTCACCGGGGCCAGCCCAAAGAGCGTGCCCACACGCAGAATCGTCGGCGTCAACCCGCGGCTGCGCGCCGTCAGCAGAACCTTCTCCGCGGCCAACTTGGACTGGGCATAGGAACCTTGCGGGCGGCAGGGGCCGTCCTCGCGATGCGGCCCGTCCGGCCCATAGACGGCCGCCGTGCTGGTGAAGATGACCCGCGTCACGCCCTGGCTCAGACATGCCTCCACCAGTTGCGCCGTCCCCCAGTGGTTGACCTGCTCCAGCCAGGCCGGGTTCTCAAAGCTCAACGGCGTGCGCACGAGCGCGGCCAGATGGACCACCGCGTCCACCCCGCGCAGCGCCACCCGCAGTACGCTGGGATCCAGCAGATCGCCCTCGATAAACTCATAGGTCGCGGCCGGCAAATCCATCAGCGCGCCAATCTGCCCCTGACGCATGTTGTCGAGGATGCGGATGACCGGCGGCTGCGGCAGACGATGGACTAAATCCCGGATCAGTTGCGAGCCGAGGTAGCCGCACCCGCCGGTGACCAGAATCGTGGTTGGCATAGTATGTTCCCGTCAGTCTGTAGTCGGCGGCGGGGTGATGTCAATGTGCAGCCCGCATTCGGTCTTGGCCTGCCCCGCCCAGCGCCCGGCGCGTGCATCTTCCCCATCGCCGACCGGGCGGGTGCAGGGCGCGCAGCCAATGCTCAGATAGCCCTGGTTGAAAAGCGGATGGACGGGCAGGTCATGCCGGTTGATATAGCGCCAGACATCGCGCTCGGTCCACGTCGCCAAAGGGCAGACCTTGTACTGACCGCCGCGCGTCTGCGAGACAATGCGCGTGTCGCGGCGGTCGTCGGTCTGGTCGCGGCGGATGCCCGAAATCCAGGCCGTCAGCCCCGCTTTCACCTGCTGCCACGGTTCCACCTTGTTGATATAGCAGCACAGGTCCGGGTTGGATCGGTACAGGTCGCCGTGCTGCCGCCGGAAATCGACATGCCCCATCACCGGCGTCAACGTCTGCACGTTCACGCCGAACTGCGCCATCAGATCGTCACGAAAGGCCAGCGTCTCGCCAAAGTGAAAGCCCGTGTCCAAAAAATAGACCGGCATCTCCGGGACGGTCGCCGCGATCATGTGCAGCAGCGGCAGGCTTTGCGTCTGGAACGACGAGGTCGCGGCGATGTCGGGCACAAACTGCTGCCACGCCCAATGCAGCACCGCCTCGGGCGTGGACACCTCCAACTCCGCGTTGATCGTCTCCAGGTCCAGCTCAGGCCGCAGGGTCATCGCCGCCGGTCCCTTCTTACGAATCCGGGTACTTGACCCACACCGGATCCCACGCCTCAAACGGGAAATTGGTCAACTGGCGCACATTTTCGCCGCCAATGTCCATCACCCAAATCTGCTTGCGCCCGCTATCCCGGTTGGACACAAACACAATCTCGTTGCCGTCGGGCGAGAAGCTGGGGTGCTGGTCCCATTCCCATTCGTTGTGCGTCAACTGCACCGGCGGCCAGACGCCGCGCTCAACCAACCAAATCTCGTCGTTGCGCGTGTCACTGGACACCAACGCGATCACGTCCCGGGTGGGCGACCAGACCGGCGACCAGGCCGTCCCCGCGCCAAAGAAAGTCAACTGGGTGTGCGCGTCAGGGTACTCGGCGTCATCATAAAACAACTGGACCAAGCCGCTGTTCGCTGCTCCACCAGAGCGCAGCGCATAGACCCGGTACCGCTGGTCGGCAGACCAGGCATCGCGCTGCTTGGCCCGATTGTAGAAAGCGTTGCTTGTCAACACACCGACCCCGGAGCCGTCCGGGTTCATCACCATATAGTTGGGCCGGCTCTTGTTGCCGCCCATATCCGACAAGAAGACGATCTTGCCCATCAACTCCGGCGGAAAGACCACAGTCGGCCCCGCCACCGGTGTGGGAATGTCGTCCAGCAAGACAAAGATCGGCGTTGGCGTTTTGGTGGCCGCCGCGGGCTTGGTCGCGGGGACGGGCGTGGCCGTCGCAACCAGCACCGTCGCCTCAGGCGGGATGGGCGTGGGCGTGCCCGTGGTAAAGGCCACCGCGGTCGCCACCAGCGCGGCATAGGTCGCGGTCGCCGCGTTGCCGGGTACAGGCGTGTTGGTCACGATCACCAGAAACGGCGTCGGTGTGGGCGTCTCGGTCGCCATATTGGGCGGCGTGGGCGTGGCCGGCCCCAGGATGCGCGCCCAGTCCGTCGCCTGCGCCACGCGCGTCGCCTCCTCTAGCACGTCCACCGGCGTCGGCGTCGACGTCACCACAATCAGGTCAGCCGTGGGCAGCGGCAGCGGCGTGGCCGTGGGCGCGGGGACCAGGGTCGGTGTGGGCGTCGGCGTGGGGACGGGCGTCGGCACAAAGCCGACCGGCGTGGGCGTATCGGTGGGCGCAGGCACGACGCCGTTCGCATCGTCCAAGATCGTGACGGTCATGCCCTGCACTTCCAGCCAACTCCCTGTGCTCACGCCGGCCCACTCCACGCCGATGACCACGTTCTGCGTGGCTGTGTCAATCAGCCGCACGACCTGATAGTCGCGCCAGGCAAGGTCACTGATGGCCGTGCTGCTGCTGCCCGCATCGTCCGCGATCAAGAGACGTGCGACCGCGCTCGGCCCAAAGACGCGCGCCCGCAACGAGAAACTCACCGCCTGCCCCGCCGGGAGAGCCGGGTCAGTGCTGGCCGCGGTCAGCGACCAGGTCATCGCAAAGCGCCCGCCGACCGTCTCCGCGGCGGGCAGCACGCGCAGCACATCGCCCGTCTCCGCCGGAACATAGGCGATCTGGAATGCGCCTTCACTACCGGCCGCATCCAGCGGCGGCGCGGTCGCGGCCAGGTCCAGCGCCGCCACCGTCGCCTCGCCCTGCCAGGCAGACGGCAGCGCATAGCGCGTCCCCGTGGCGTCGCCGCCGGCCAATTGCGCCCGCGCCACCGGCGCAAACACCGCGGCCAGTCCCAAACCGGCCAGCAGCATGACAGTTGTCGAGATCCAAACCCGCCACAGACGCGACAGACGATGAGAGCGTGCTACATACATATCATTTTGCCGGAGATGATGGGCCGCGCCCGGCTGCACAACGCAACGCTCAGGCACAGCGGTCGGATTTATGAACGCCGGTAAACGGCAAGCCCTTGCTCGGCCACCGCGGCGGGCCACACGCGCACGTCGGTTGCGGCGTAGCGGTCTTGGAGGGCCGCCGTCAACGCGACCGCGTCCGCGGCGCTGTTGGCGATACAGATGGCAAAGCCGCCGCCGCCCGCACCCGCCAGTTTACAGCCGCGAATGAAAGGGGCCATGAACGCGAACAGCCCGTCGATAAATGGATTCGAGCAGCCCGGGTCCATTCTCTGATTATACGTCCAATGCTCGCTAAGGAGTGCGCCGAAAGTGTCCAGGTCGCCCGTCAGCAGCGCCGCTCGCTGCCGATCCGCCAGTTCGGCAATCGCCCCTAGGCTGTGGCGCATCTCCGGCTCGCGGCTCATCCACCGGCGCACCACCGTGCGCAGCAGATTCTTAGCCAACCGCTGCTGCCCGGTATAGACCAGCACCAGTCGCGCCGCCAACGCCGCGGCTACCTCCGGCGCGGGCGTCACCGGCTCCACCATCAACACCTGCGGCAGGCCGGGCTGCGATGTGACCAGGTGAATCCCGCCCACCAGACCGCCCACCTGGTCTTGCCAGCCGCCGCCGGTGGTCAGCATCTGTTCCACCGTCAACACCTGGTCATACAGGTTGCCCTGGTCAATGGGGATGCCCAGCAACTCGCTCAGGCTGACCAGCACCGCGCCGCCCATGATCGAGCTGGTCCCTAGCCCCGACCCGCGCGGGATGTTGGTGCGCGTGCTGAGCCGCAGCCCATAGCCCAGCCGCCGCATCAGATCGTCCACCGGCATCTGCGCCGGGGTATCTTCCGGGACCACGTCCAGCATGACCAGACCGGCCTTGAGCAGCGCAAACGGGTCGGCGGGGTTGGCATAGGCCAAGACCTCCCCCGCGGTCTGCGGTTCCAGGCTCTCGTCAATATCGCCGCTGTAGAGCACCAGGTGCGGCGTCTCCAGCCGGGTCGCCTCGGCCACGATGGGCCGCCGTCCCAACAGCGTCACCGCGGCGTTGAGGACGCGCCCCCCGCGCTCGATGCTGTAGGGCGGCGTGTCGGTCCACCCGCCGCCAAAGTCGATGCGGGCGGCGACCTCGGCGCGCACCGCCGCGGGCAGGGTCGCCGCGTCACGCGGGCGCGCCCCCCGTCCCAGCGGCGTGCGCGTCTGGATGCGCCGGCGCGTGTCCGCCTCGATCATGTGCGCCAGCACGTCAAAGGCCCGCTGCTCCAGGCGGCGGTCGTCGTTCAGAACGGCCAACGCCTGATAACCGCGCAACTGGCGCACCGGCGCGGCCGCCTCCACCCAGGCCGCCAGCCGATCCAGCCGCGCCGCGCGCCGGCCCGCGCCCCAGGTCGCGGCCTGCTGCGCCACCAGTGAGGCCGGTTCTTCGCGGTCAATGGCGGCGAAAAGCTGCGCCGCGGCGATGGCGTCTTCCAGCCCCGCGCTCTCGGCCAACAGCCGCCGCCCATCGGCGCGCGTAAAGCTTTCGGCCAGCGACAGACGCGGCGCTTGCCGCCACGTCGCCAACCAGTCGGCGGGTGCGTGCGCCGGGTCCTGCAACGCCAATGTCAGCGTCAGGCTCGTGTCGCGGCTCTCCGCCAGCGGGAACAAGCGCGCCGTCCACAGCGATTGCTGCCGGGGCGGCACGTGCGGCCAGATCAGCGCCGGGTCCACGCCCACCGCGGCGAACCAGGCGGCCCAGGGACGGTTCAGAAAGGTGGCCGCAGCCTCCGTATAGACGCGCTTGGGGTCGTCGTGCAGCCCGAAAAGCCGGGTCACATACCCCTGGTCCACCGGCAGTTGATGGAGCACCAGCCCCGGCAGCAGGTCAACCGCGCGCCGGGTGTGGACTCCGGCCACAATGGCCGGGCCGGGCCACCCTAGTCCCTTCTCCAAGTGGCTGTCCACCAGCAGCAGCGGCGCGGCCGTCGCCGTCAGCGCCGGGGCAACCGCGCCCGGCGTCAGCGGCCCCAGCGCCGCGTTCAGGGCGACCACGCCGGCGGGCGGCGCGTCCGGTCCTAGCCAGGCCGCCGCGTGCGGCGTCCACGCGCAGGTCGCGGCCAGTGCGCGGTCCGTGGCGACCATCTGCCAATACTCGGCGGACGTGCCGAAATGGACAAAGACCGCGGGGTGCAGCCGTTCCACGCTAAAGGGCAGCCCGCGCGTGTGCGGCCAGATCACCCGCCGCGCCGCGACCAGGCCAGGCGTGGCCGGTCCGTCGCTGGTATCCGCCAGATAGGCCGCCTCTTGCGCGTCCTGCGCCAGCGGCATCAGCACGTCGCCATACAGGTTGATGGGCGTATTAGCGCGCACCGCGGCCCCGTCGCCCGTCAGCCCGCACAGCGCGGCCACCGCCGCGTCGCGCGTCAGTTCCGCCAGATGCGCCGCCGATGTCGCGTCAAACCAAACGATCCCCGTGTCAATCTGCACCAGCCCCTCGTCGTCAATCGCGCCGTGGCGCGCTAGCGCGTCGATGGGCACTTTGTGCAAGAATGTCCGGACAGCGCGGCTGCCGGGCGCGTTGACATAGACGCCGTGCCGCGTCCCCATCTCCGCCGTGACCGCCGCCGACACGCCCGTGACCCCACGGCGGTGCAGGCTCAGTTGCAGATGGTCAAAGACCAGCAGCACATCGCCCGATACCAGCATGATTCCGGGCGGCAGTTCGCCCGCCACGCCGCTGAGGTTGATCAGAAACTCGTCAAAAATGGTCGAGGCGCGGCCGTCGGGCAGCGTGCGCGGGATGCGCGCAAAGAGTTTGCCCGTGGCCGAACAGTGGGGCAGCCGCCGCGAGTCGCCCCCCGAATGGATGAGCAGGATGCGCTGCCGCGCTGCGTCCAGCCCCAGCAGCGGGGCCAGATCGGGCTGCGCCGCCGGGCCGCTCAAGCCGCCGTACAGCGCCGCCAAGACGCGCAGCGTCGCCCCGCCGGAGCCGATCCGCAGCCCGTCCGGGTCCGGGACCACCACAAAGCGCGTGCCTTGCGGCAGCAGCCCGGCATCCTCGCGCAGCGCCAACTGGCGCGTCACCATCTCGGCCTGGCGCGCGTCGCTGGCCGTGAGGATACAGACATCCCACGGCGCGACCTTCGTCGCCATCGTCGCCGGGCGATGGACGGTCGCCAGTTGGGCAAGATAACGCTGCCAGTTGTTGCGGTGCGCCTGGTGTAGAAAGTCCTGGCTGCCGCCGGAAACGACGCTAGGCGCGTGGCCGGATGTGGTCATAGCTCGTCGTGTATCTGCCGTGTAAGACTGCCGTGTAGGTTGATGTTAGCCCAGTCTAGACCAAGTAGCGGCGGTTTCACGATCATCAAGGAATGGAATCGTAGGGGCGGTTTCCGCGCCCGGTGGACACCCGCCCCTGGGTGCGTCCGTCTGGGGTAGCGATGGTCCCGGCGGTTAGGAAACCGCCGCTAGTATTATCGAACAGGCAAGAGGAAAGACCGGAACCGCCGCG
>CAYJQA010000081.1:11562-13212 GCA_964372065.1 uncultured Litorilinea sp. | reverse complement strand
CCTTATGGGGTCTTAATGAGTGCTTAATATCATCGTACTAGCCTAAAGATGCGCTGTTGTTCAGACGCCAATGAACCCCTCCTCGGAGGCGTCTAAAGGGATTCCGGGTTGCGCCAGCAACCCGGAATCTCGTGTTATGGGGCCGGAGTTGCCGTTGCCAGCAGCCGGTTGATGAGATTGAGCAGCGCACCACGCTGTTCCATGCCGCTTTCGCTGTACTCACTTAGGCCAAGATAGACCTCACGGCGCGCGCGCCGCAATAGCCCCAAGAGGAGACGGCGCATGCTCGTTTGGCGCGCCTGGTATTCGTCCAGATCGGTCCAGGGGCGCGTGGCGGGCCAGGCGCGCGCCAGCACATAGGGATGGGTCAGCGGCTGGTAGAGGCGCTCCCACCAGCCGTCCGAGCCGATGTCCAGCCAGAACTGCACATCGACGGCGCGATTCCGCATCAGAAACGTATGGGCCGGGCTGATGAACACGGCATCTTCGCGGGGCTGCCAACCGGGGATGTAGAGCGCGCCGACCGCGCCATGGCTGACGAGGTTCAGATAGTCGCGCCCCAAGCGCAGCCCCGCCGCGACATCCGGCGGCGCGCCGCTGTCGGGTTCTTCCAAGGCCCACCGGAAATTGCGGGCAGACTGTACCAACTGGTTGGCGACGCGGGCGGCATCGAAGTCGGCATGGAAGCCGAAGCCGGGCTGGCTCAGGACTTCGCCAAAGAGACGCGCGAGGAACTGATCCAGAGGGAGCGGCTCGGCGGCGGCGCGATAGTCGTAGAGCCAGTCGCGCAGCCGCTCGTAGGCTTCGCCCGCCGCAAAGGTGATCCGTTCCTGGGCACGGGTGTTGAGCGCGCCAAAGCGACCCAGCTCAATGGTTCGGCGGCGGCTGGGATACACGATGTCCGCGAGGAGATTGGCGCGGACGGGGTCCATGCGCTCGATGCCGGTGACCAGCGCGAGGATCACGTCGTGCGGCTCCGGGCGGACCCCCCAATCCGGGTGGGCAAGGGCGGCCAGCGTGAGCAGGCACTTGGCCGCGGGTTCGTCTTCCAGCGCGCGGCTGGGCCGGTGGCTGGTGCTGGGGATGCCCACATCGTCCAGGGCGGTCTGGAGAGAGAAGCGCAGGGCGTTGCTGACGAAGGGCGCGACGATGGCGATGTCGCCGGGACGCACGCCGTCGCGCTGCACCAGGCGGGCGGTTTCCGCCACGACCCAGGCGATCATTTGGGGATAGAAGCGGAAGCGCACGTCCGGCGTGCGGAAGGCAAGTTCCGGCTCGACGGCGGCGTCGGGCACAGCGGGCGAGCCGTCGGTGGGCGCGCCGCGCTGGAGGGCGCGCTCGACCGCGGCGATTGTGTTGCGGATTGGCGCAGCGCCGGTGTCGGGCGGACTGACGCGACGCTGGTGCGTACAGAGCGCGGCAAGCTCCAGTGCGCCGCTGGGGTCCGCGCCTAGAAAGAGCCGGTAGCCGCCGTCTTCGTCGACGACGATCAGCGCGCTGTCTAGCTCCGGCAGCCACAGCCGGACCAGGTCATGCGCCACGGCGGTGTCTTCCTCGGCGTTGTCAAAGACGAGATGGCGGTGGCTGCGCAGCAGATGTGTCCGGCTGCACTGGTTTGCGAGCAACTGCCGCCGGAACAGGTCAATTTGG
>CAYJQA010000081.1:3794-11552 GCA_964372065.1 uncultured Litorilinea sp. | reverse complement strand
ACTGTTGCTCGTGCCGGAGATCGCCCTGACGCCGCAGCTGGAGCGGCGAGTGAGCGATCGCTTTTGCGGCGCACGGCTGGTGAGCCTGCACAGCGGCATGGCGGACGGCGCGCGCGGGCGCGGCTTTCTCCAGGCGGCGCGGCCAACTCCAGACGGTCGTAGGCTTCGTCAATGGTAAACCCGTGGAGCGCCGCCTTGTTTAGGTTGTCGATGATTTGGCTAATCACCCGGCTGCGCTCGACGCGGATGCCCTCGAACTCGCGAGCAAGAAGCGCCTGGTCCACGAAGTCCGCCATGCGGTATTGCGCGGTCTCCAGGTTGAGGAAGGCCGGCTCGCGGTCAGGGTCGGAGAAGCCGGCGGTCCCGGCGAGCAACGGCCAGTAGAGTTCGATCGCGTTGCGCACCAGCCCGGATAGTGTGGGGATGCGGACGGGCGGGCCGGGCGGCGCGGCTGGGCCGCGCAGCGCCGCCAAGTAGGGCTGGGCGAGCGTGCGCTGCGGGACGAGGACCAGGATGCCGTCGCCGCGGATGCGCTCCTGGCGCAGTAGCCACTTGACGCGCTCAATCGCCAGCCGCGTCTTGCCGCTGCCGAATGGGCCGAGGAGGCATAGTTTGGTCTTGGCCTGGATGGCGGGTAAAATCGCGTCCATTGCAACTCATTCATTGGCGGCCCAGGCCGGATGCCGTGGGCCAGTCCATTGAACCTTGAAGTCACAATGCTTGTCAAGGGGGTATCATGCAGCGTTATGCGATTCCGTTGGTGCCCGGCCCGGTGAGTGTGCCCGCGGCCGTGCGCGACGTCTACGCCCAGGACTTCGGCGCAAGCGACCTGGAAACGGACTTCTTCGAGCTGTATGCGCGCTGTGAGCGCAGCCTGCGGAGGCTGCTGGCGACGCAAAACCAAGTCGCGATCCTGTCAGGGGAAGGGATGCTGGCGCTGTGGGGGGCGATGAAGAGCGTGATCCGGCCCGGCGATCGGGTGCTGGCCGTGGCTACCGGCGTGTTTGGTTACGGTTTTGCGGACATGGCGCGCCAACTGGGGGCGGAGGTGGAGGTCGCTGCCTTCGGTTATGACGCGATCGTGGACCCCGATGTTGTTCGTGTAGCGATCAAGAAGCTGCGGCCGCGACTAGTGACGATCGTCCACTGTGAGACACCCAGCGGTACGCTCAACCCATTGGCCGAAGTGGGCGCGCTGTGCCGTGAGGCGGACGCACTCTACTATGTGGACTTTGTGGCAAGCGCGGGCGGAACGCCGGTGCTGGTGGACGAGTGGGGGATCGATCTGGGGCTGTTGGGCAGCCAGAAGGCGCTGAGCCTGATGCCCGACCTGTCCATGGTGAGCCTGAGCGAGCGGGCGTGGGCTGCCATCGATGAGACGGCATACGTTGGCTACGATGCGCTGGCGCCGTGGCGGACAGCGATTAGCGACCGCTACATGCCCTATACGCACAATTGGCACGCGCTGGCCGGGCTGGAGGTCGCGCTAAACAGCTTCTTTGCGGAGGGCGCTGAGGCGGCCTATGCGCGCCATGCCGCGGTGGCCCAGCTTTGTCGCGACCGCTTGCGGGCTATGGGTGTGGCACTGTGGCCCGTCAGCGAAGCCGCGTGTGCGCCGACCGTGACCGCCGCGCGTGTGCCCGCCGGGTGGACGTGGGCGGGACTGGACGGGGCGCTGCGCAGCCACGGGATGGCCGTGGGCGGCAGCTATGGGCCGCTGGCAGGCAAGGTGTTCCGCATCGGGCATATGGGGTCACAGGCCGATCCGGAGTTGGTGACCCGCGGGATGGATGTGTTGGCGCAGGTCCTGGCCGGTGATGCCCGCTGATCTAGGCCGGCGGGAGCGGGGCGGGCCACTCGCCGGTGGAGATGTAGGCGCTGCGTTCGACGAAGTTGGCGACCAGATCGCCGAACCGCTCCAACTCACGCGCGGCGCGCAGGAGTTGGTAGTAGACCTGGGCACGCTCGGCCTCACCGGCCTGGGCGAGATCGTGCATAGTCCGCGTGAACAACTGCGTGTACAGGGCGTCGATGGCATCGTCGCGGGTCGCGATGTCGCGCGCCAGCTCCACGTCGCGCTCGGCATAGGCGCGCAGTGCGTCCTTGAGCATGGCAGCGACTAGCTCGCCCATCTCATGCAACTCAGCCGGACGCGGGATATCGGGATGGCGGCGGAGGGCAGGGATTAGCTTGGCGATGCCCTTGGTCTGGTCGCCCATGCGTTCGAGGTCGACGACCATGCTGGTGGCGGCGAAGACAAGGCGCAAGTCCGACGCCGCGGGCTGCTGTGTCGCGATCAGCGTGAAGCAGCGTTCCTCGACCTCGTAGCGGATGGCGTTGACCTCGCGGTCAACCGCTGCCACCTGGCTCGCCTGGGCGGAGTCGAGTGTCTCGAGAGCCTGCATGGCGATACGCAACTCCTCGGCAACATAGCTGCCCATGGTCAGGATGCGGTCGCGCAGGGCGTCCAGGGATCGCACAAAGTGTTCACGAGTCATAGTGGGCCTTTCTTGGGCACGGCGAGAGCTGTGTACGCCATGACAGTCTACATCAGGATGGCGTGGGGTCGAAACGACTGTGCTATGGGATGCTCAAGCCCCACCAGTTTTTCTGTAGCGGCGCGCACCGACTACAATAATCCTCAGGCAATGCGTCTGGTCTGATCTCTCGCCGCCTCATCCATGCCAGCCAAATCCATACAAGCTATGAAAGTCCGCATGTGAGCCTTCCCGATTATCCGACGATGTTTTGGGTTACGGCCGTTGCAGCAATTTTGCTCGTGGGCATCTCCAAGGCTGGGTTTGGCGGGGGGGTCGGTGCAGTAGCGACGCCGCTACTGGCGCTGACCATCGGGGTGGCAGACGCCGCGGCGCTGCTGCTGCCACTCCTGATTGTCGCGGATCTCTTTTCGCTGCGTCACTATTGGAAAACCTATGATCGGCGCAGCCTGCAACTCATGCTGCCAGGGGCGCTGGTGGGGGTCGCGCTGGGGGCGTTCTTCTTCGACTATTTCAGCGACAACGAGCCGATCCTCAAAATGGGCTTGGGTTACTTCTCGCTGGCATTTGTCGCCTATCAACTGCTGCGCCCGGTGATTCTCGGCGCGGTCAGCAAGAGCCGTCCGCCGGCCGCGGCGGGTGTCGCGTTGGGCGCGACGGCAGGATTCACGTCGACGCTGGCGCACGCCGGTGGGCCGCCGGCCACCATTTATCTGTTGCCGCAGCAGTTGCCGCGTGACGTCTTTGTCGGCACGAACCTTATCTTCTTCTTTGTCCTCAATCTGGTGAAACTGGTGCCCTATAGCATGTTGGGTCTGCTCAAGGGCGGGAACATCGCGACGATCGTGCTGCTTGCGCCCCTGGCTTACGTCGGGGTGCGGTTGGGCGTCTTTCTAAACAAGCGATTCTCTGAACGCTGGTTCAATCGAATCATCTATGCGTTGCTCGTGCTGACAGGGTTGGAACTGGTGAGCGGTCGTAGCATCATCAACTTGTTCTTTGGCTAATCCGGCCGGCAAGGTCCATATCACTCCCCAAAAGGAATCAGGCCATGGCTCAAAGTGAGCGTTCGGTACAGCAGTTGTTTGACTTGTCCGGCAAGGTGGCAATCGTCACCGGCGCGGCGGGCTGGCTTGGCGCGGCCATGAGCCGTGCGCTGGCCGAGGCCGGCGCGACGATGGTGGTGACGAGTCGCGACCGCGCGCAGGCCGCCGACTTCGCCGCATCGCTGCCGGGCACAGGACACGTGGGCCTGAGCTTTCAGCAAGACGACGTGGACTCGATTCCGGGCTTTGTCAGCGACGTGGCGGCGCGTGTGGGACGCATAGACGTGCTGGTCAACAACGCCTATGGCGGGACTGCACCGACGATTGAGTCCGCCACCGCGGAGGATTTTGACCGCGCCTATCACACCGGGGTGACGGCATACTTCATGCTGGCGCGTGAGGTGGTGCGCCACCTGCGCGGCCGACAAGCGCCGGGGTCGATCATCAACATCGCGAGCATGTATGGCGTGGTCGCCAGCTATCCCGAGGCGTACACTGATCTGCCCTTCAACAGCCCTCCCAACTACCACGGTCTGAAGGGCGGGATCGTGCACCTGACGCGCCATCTGGCGGTGTACTGGACGGACGACCACGTGCGGGTGAACGCCATTGCGCCGGGACCGTTTCCGTCACCCAAGGTGCGGGCGCGGTCGCCGGAGTTTATCGCGCGGCTCACGCAGCGAGTACCCATGCGGCGCATGGGAGAGCCGGAGGAGTTGAAGGGGGTCGTGGTATTGTTGGCAAGCGACGCCGGCAGTTACATCACCGGGCAGAATATCCTGGTGGATGGTGGTTGGACGGCGTGGTAGACGGGGACGCAGACAAGAGACACCAGGAGGAGAGGAGCCGCTATGTTGATCTTCGACGCGCATCTTGATCTGTCCATGAATGCGCTCGGTTGGAATCGCGACCTATTGCTTTCGACCTATACGATACGCACGCTCGAACAGCGTACGCAGGGCAAGGGGCGCGCACTCGGGACGGTCGCGCTGCCGGAGATGCGCCGCGGGCGGATCTTCTTGAGTGTGGCGACGCTGATCGCACGCTCGACCGGCGCAGTATCGCCCGGCATCGACTTCTCCTCACCGGCGCAGGCATACGGGACTGCGCGCGGGCAGTTGGCCTATTACCGGGCGCTGGAGAAACTCGGCCATATCCGGGTGCTGTCCGATGTGGCAAGCCTGAACGCGCATGTGGCCGAATGGGAGGCATGGGACGCGCGCCATGCCGATTTGGTGGAAGATACGCCGCCTTTGGGCTTTGTGATCAGCATGGAAGGGGCCGACCCGATCCTAACGCCGGATGAGTTGGGCGAATGGCAGGCGGTGGGGCTGCGCCTGTTGGGGCCGACGCACTACGGGATGGGGCGCTATGCGGGCGGCACCGGGACCGAGCATGGGCTGACCGCGATCGGTGTGCAACTGATGCACGAGATGGACCGGCTGGGCGTGCTGCTGGACCTGACGCATTGCTCGGACCAGTCGTTCTGGCAAGCACTGGAGCATTACGGCGGCACGGTAATTGCCAGCCACAACAACTGCCGCGCGCTGGTGCCGCATCAACGCCAGTTCTCGGATGCCCAAATCCAGGCTATCGCCGCGCGCAACGGCGTGATCGGCGTGGCCATGGACACGTGGATGCTTGAACCCGGCTGGGTCGTGGGCCAAACGTCCAATGCGAATGTGCCACTGGCGCGCGTGGTCGACCACATTGACTATATCTGCCAGTTGACCGGGACGGCCCGGCATGTGGGCATCGGCACGGACTTGGACGGCGGCTATGGCCGCGAACAGTCGCCTTGCGACCTGGACACGATTGCGGATTTGCAGCGGTTGGGTGGGATGTTGGCAGGCCGCGGCTACGCCGCCGACGATATTACGGCGATCTTGTATGGCAACTGGGTGCGGCTCCTGCGGTCCGCGTGGCCGGCCTGACCCCACGCCTATCCATCACTCTGACACCTCTGAGGGGAAAAACGAACTCATGCATCCATCACCATTTGGCCGGCCGGGCCGCTTCTGGCGCGGTAACCTGCACGGCCATTCCACGCTTTCGGACGGCAGACTGACGGCGGACGAGGTATGTCGCCGCTATCGTGAGGCCGGTTACGACTTCATCAGCTTGACCGAGCATTTTCTGCCGGAGTACAGCTTCCCCATTGTGGACACCGTGCCCTATCGCGGCGACGGGTTCACCACGATCATCGGGGCTGAACTGCACGCGGGCGAAACCGAGATCGGCGGCAAGTGGCACATCCTGGCGGTGGGGCTGCCGCAGGACTTTACACCGCCGCGGCCGGACGAAAGCGGCCCTGAGATTGCGGCACGCGCACGGGCGACCGGTGCGTTTGTGGCGGCGGCTCACCCGCAATGGTACTCGCTGACCGAGGCGGACATTGTGTCGCTGGGCGAAATCGACGCCATCGAGGTTTACAATGGCGTCGCCATCGACCACAACGACCGCTCGGACAGTTGGCACATCACGGATGTGCTGTTGGGGAAGGGACATCGCTACCTGACCTATGCGGCCGACGACTTCCATTTTGTGGCCGGCCATAACGACTTTGCGTGTGGGTGGGTGTGGGTCAAGAGCGAGGAACTGACGCCGGCGGCGCTGCTGGCGGCGCTGCAGGCGGGCAGCTTCTACGCCAGCACTGGCCCCATGATCCACGATATCCAAATTCGGCCAGGCCAAGAGGTCGTGGTGTGCTGTTCACCGGCGCAGGGCGTCTTCGTGACGGGCCGCGGTCCCAGCTCGGTGAGCGTACTGGGCCACGGGTTGACCGAAGTCGTGCTCGACATGCGGAAGTTCAGCAGCCCGTATTGTCGCATCACGGTGCGGGACGAGCATGGCGACCGCGCCTGGTCAAACCCGATCTGGTTTGACACGCTGGCCGAGTAATGTCGACATCACCCTGGGAGGGAGAACACGATGAGTGAGATTGGGCTGCGGAAGGAAGAACTGGACACGCCGGTCCTGTGGGTTGATTTGGCGTGCATGGAACGCAACATTGCCGCCATTGTGGCGACGCTGAGCGCCAGAGGGGTCGGTTGGCGACCGAACACGAAAGGGATCAAGACTCCGGCCATCGCGCACAAGCTGTTGGCGGCGGGGGCGTTTGGCATCACGTGCGCCAAGCTGGGCGAGGCCGAAGTGATGGCCGCCGCCGGGATTCGCGACATCCTCGTGGCGAACCAGGTGGTTGGCCCGCAGAAGGTGGCGCGGCTGGCGGCTGTGCAGCGCCACGCGAACGTCAAGGTCGCCGTGGATTGCATGGAGAACGTCGCCGAGATCGGTCGCGCCGCGGCGCAGATCGGCGTGGAAGTCGGCGTGGTTATCGAGGTGGATTCGGGGATGTCCCGCGCCGGCGTGCAGCCTGGCGCGCCGGTGCTGGAGTTGGCCCAGCAAATCATAGACACGCCGAATGTGCGTTTCCGCGGTGTGATGACCTGGGAAGGGCATAACGTGGGGATCACGGATCCCGTCGAAAAGGAGCAAGGTATCCGGGCCAGCGTCGGTATGCTGATAGACAGCGTGGAGCTTTGCCGCAGCAACGATGTGCCGGTCGAGATCGTGAGCGCGGGCGGCAGCGGAACCTACAGCGTGACGTCCACGATTCCCGGCGTCACGGAGGTGCAAGCGGGCGGTGCGATCTTCTGTGATCAGACCTATCAGAGTTGGGGGGTGGCGTTGGAACCGGCGCTGTTCATCCAGGCGCGCGTGACAAGCCGGCCCGCGGCGGATCGGATCATCTGCGACGCCGGATTTAAGACGGCCCCGCGCGGATACACGCCGCCGCTGCCCGTGGCGTTTGCCAGTCAGAGTTACGCGCTGTCGGCGGAGCACGGGATTATCACGTTGCCAAACCCGCAAGCTACGCCACGCGTCGGCGAGGTCATGGACTTGATGGTGGGCTATGGCGATGCCACCGTCTTTCTCCATGACTACATCTATGGCGTGCGGAACGGGATTGTGGAGACTGTCTGGGAAGTCCAGGCGCGCGGCAAACTGCGCTAGGGGGTCGGATTTTCGCGTATGCTGGTCATCCTTGCCTCGGCGCGCTATACTATGTGGGCAAGTCTTGATAGGGCACGGCAGACATCAGAAAGGAACGAGAACCTATGGACTTCTCCAGCATTATTGCTACTTGGCAGCGCGTTCTCATGCAGCCCGGTGAGGAAGCCTTTGCCCAGGAGTCGCAAGGGCCAAACGCG